>JAUWHU010000180.1 GCA_030605705.1 Thermoflexia bacterium
CTCGCCTTCTCGCTTCCTCGCCTTCTCGCTTCCTCGCCTTCTCGCTTTCTCGCCTTCTCGCTTTCTCGCCTTCTCGCTTTCTCGCCTTCTCGCTTCCTCGCCTTCTCGCTTCCTCGCCTTCTCGCCCTCTCGCCTTCTCGCTTCCTCGCCTTCTCGCCCTCTCGCCCTCTCGCCTTCTCGCCTTCTCGCTTCCTCGCCTTCTCGCTTTCTCGTCCTCTCGCCTTTTCGCTTCCTCGCTTTCTCGCTCTCTCGTTTATTCCCCGACCAGCGCGTTCCAGTTCCCGTGGAGGCCGTCCTCGGTCACGCCGTAGTAAACGCGGAGGGTGTTGCCGGTTCGCTGGACCAGATCATGGCGTACCAGCTTGCCGTGCTCGCGACGTTTCCACAGCCCCAAATCACCTAACCAGCGGACTTGTGAGTGTACCACGGGATTGTTTTCGGATTCCTCAATGGCGTAGCGCCAGAGGCGGCGCGCCGAACGGCGGGTTACGTTTTTGACCAGGTTGCCGTTACGCAGGTCGCGCATCGTGTAGTAACGGGTGCCCTGGCGGGTTTCCACGTTGGCGATTTCCACACCAGTGCGCGGAGGGGACGTGGTACTTTTGGGGTCTCTATCCCGTGTAATTGCATCGGGGGCTTTGGGGGAGGGGGGAGTCGGTGCGGGTGTGGGATGCGCCTTGCCGGTTTTCAGCCCGCGCTTGACCAGCGCCACGATCTCGTCACGGACGGCTAAGGTGGTCTCGGCCTCGCTGCGGATGTAAATCTGGCTCTCGTCAACGGCGTAGGGTGGTTCGTTGCCCCGAGGCACCGTGATCCGTATCACTTTGATACTCTGCGTTTCCTGGATGTCCGCCGTCATGGCTAAGGCTGGCGTGATCCCCGTCTCGATGGCCGTGCGGAGCTGGTTGAGGACCCGGCTGGGGGCGTTTCCGATGCCGGTGGGAGGCTTGTGCGGATCTGCGGGGACCCCGATGTAGAGCGTGCCGCCATTGGTGTTGGCAAAGGCGCCCACGTCTGCCACGATGGCATCCAAGTAGCCGCCGCGTTTGCCGTACCGCTCGTGGAACTCCTGCACGATGTTGGGGCCTTCGTCCCGTGCGGTCTGGATGTAGTCGAAGGGATGGGCGGCTGTGGCGCGATAGGGCCGGGTGCGGGCAAAGTCGTCGCTCAAGAAGACCGCGCGGAGGCCCGTGAAGCTGCGCTCCGCCAGCAGAACTTCGGTGACTCGCTCGCCGATTCCCAGGTTCTTGGCGTTGTTCGGATCGCGCATCAAGCGATGGGAATCCGAGCCTTGAATGCAGCGCATCCGGCGGGGGTACTCCGGCTTTGAGCCGTCGAAGAAGCGGGTGGTGGTTTTCCGCCCCCTTTTCTCCAGATCGGTTACTTCCAGCGCGTGCAGGTGTTCATCCTGGGTGAAAGCGATACGGGTCTGGCCGCCGAAGCTCAACCCCTGGAGGGCGACGCCGTGGCTGGAGTTGGCGTGAGCGGCGATCACCAGTCCGCCGGCTTCGTCAATGATGCGGTAAGCGTTAAGGACGTCGGTGGTCGCGCCCATATCCGTTGCGCCCTCATCCAATTTCTCACGGGGCAGGTTGAGCTGTAACAGCAGAAACTCCAGGTCCCGCATGGGAGTATCCGCTGGGAAGATGCCGAGGATGTGGAAACCGAAGGTCGCGGTGAATTCAAAACCTGTGAGGAGCAGTATCTTTTGGAGCAGGCGACGGTACTCCTTAAGCCGTTGCTCCTCCTCGTGATTCAACCGACCCAGGCGTTCCAGAAGCTCCAGGCCATCTATTTCCTCTATCATAATCTGATAGCCTTTCACCGTGTTGTGGTCGGTGAAAGCGATGATGTCCAATCCTTTGCGTTCTGCCTCTTGGAGCAAGTCCAGATAAGTTACACCCGCCTGTTTGTAGTCCGACGAGGCAGGCGTGTGAATATGTAAATCCATTTTGTACCAATTTTGTTTTGCGGGCGTGGTACGACGTTTACGGCGTGTCATTATATGTAAATCCTTGTGATAGATTAGCTGGAAAGATATTTGAGTCTACTGAAAAAAACAAAGGCTGCAACGCAGAGGCGCAGAGACGCAAAGAAAATTAAATAGTAGCTCAAGACTTGTTTAATCAAAAGTCTCGATTTTCAAAAATATTGAAGCACATTCAAAAATCTCTGCGCCTTGGCGTCTCTGCGTTAAAATTAGCCCCTTTTTTCCGGGAAGTCATTTGTTTTCCATGGCAGCGTGTAATCGCTGCAGTAGTTCTGAGGGCCGAAAGGGCTTCATGATGAAATCGTCCGCGCCCATCCGGCGACATTGTTCTTCGACATCCATGCCGGAGGTCATGAGCACCGGAATGCGTTGGAGTTCAGGGTCGTTTTTGAGGGTTTGTAGGGCCTCAAGTGCGCTTCCACCGACCAGGTGTACGTCCATCAAGATGATGTCCGGGCGTTCGCGTTGCACGGCCGGCACGATCTCTTCTAGCCGGGTCACGGCGGTAGATTCATCCCCTTCCAGCTCCAAAAGTGTGGTCAGGAGTCCTATCATAATTTTGTCATCGTCGGCAAGTAATATTTTGCCCATATATTCCTCTAAAAGTTGTAAATTATGGCTACATTGTACCACAATTGTCAAATTAGGATAATGAATATCTGATTTAGACGCAATACGGTTCAGATAAGCAACGACCAGACCTCCGAGGTCTTAGCTAATTTGGCACTGTGGTAAAAGTGACATATCTGTTCCCAAAAGCTCTAAGCCCCCGTCCCCGGGGGCGAGTTGACGAGAAAACTGGCCCAGGGGACGCCCCCGAGACGGGGGCTGGGAGCAGTGTAAGTGTGACTTTTGCCCCAATGCCTAATTTGACATTTGTGGGCTGAAACGTCAAACGTCAGGAAATGCTCGAGAGAGAGTCCCTTGACGTTTGACGTATGACGTTTGATTTTTGTATTTGTTGTTCTTATGGTTATTTGGGGTACAATGTAAAGATTGTGATGGAGTAGCTGATTTTAACAGGAAAGGAATCAAGGAGAGGAAAGATGGAAAAGATAGTGGTTGTCAGTGATAGCACAGCTAATTTGCCGCCGGAATTATTGCAGGAACTCGAGATTCCTGTCATCCCGTTGCATATTTATTGGGGTGAGGAAACATACCTGGATGGCGTGACGTTATCACAGGAGACCTTCTACCGTTGGCTACAGGAGCGCGAGGATTTTCCGAAGACCTCGCAGCCTTCGATAGGGGAATTCATGAATTTTTTCCGTGAGGTGGCGGAATGTTATCAGACGAATACGATTGTCGGCGTTTTTATCTCCTCAGATTTAAGTGGGACGATGGCCTCGGCTTTGCAGGCTCAAGCGGAGCTCTCTGATCTGCGGATCGAGTTGGTGGACTCGCGGTCGGTTTCTGTGGGGTTGGGCCTCCAGGTACTGGCAGGGGTGCGGGCGGCCCGCAGCGGGGCCGCGTTGGATGAGGTGTTGGCAGTGACTCGCGAGGCGCGCGCCAAGGTGCAGCTCTTGTTCACGGTGGACTCGCTGGAGTATCTGTATCGTGGGGGCCGGATCGGCGGGGCCTCGCGCTTCTTCGGTTCAGCTTTGAAGCTCAAGCCACTCCTGACCGTGGAGGGAGGAAAAGTGGAGGCCCTGGAGAAGGTGCGCGGCCGGCGTAAGGTGGTGCAGCGAATGTTGCAGGTCGCCGAGGAGCGTCTGGCGGGTCGTCGCCCGGCCGAGATGGCTGTGATGGATATTGCGGCTGCCGAGGAAGCCGAGGAGCTGCTCGCGGTGGTGAAGGAGCGTTTCCGGCCACGGCGTTTGTTCCACGCTCTGGTTGCACCCGCCATCGGCACTCACGGCGGGCCGGGCACTTTGGGTATCGGCTGGTATCCAGAGTGACGGCAAGAATAGAGAATCAGGAATCAGGAGTTAGGAATTAGGCGCTTAACAATCAAATCCTGGTACAAAAAACAAGAATTTTACCACAGAGAACACAGAGAGAAACAAGAAAACTCTGTGCCCTCCGTGCCTCTGTGGTGAATTTCCTTTTTGGTTCTGGCTTGGACAGGTTAGGAATTGGGAGGCTGAATCTATGCGGATGGTGGAGATCATTGAGAAGAAACGTGATGGCAAGGCGTTGACGACTGCAGAGATTGAGTATTTCGTTCAAGGTTATGTAGCGGGAACGGTCCCTGATTATCAGGCCTCGGCGCTCCTGATGGCGATCCTGTGGCGCGGCATGGAGGACCGTGAGACCCGGGACCTCACCCTGGTGATGGCGCACTCCGGCGAGCTGCTTTCGCTCAAAGATGTGGCTCCTTTTGTGGTGGATAAGCATTCCACCGGTGGGGTGGGGGACAAGGTGAGTCTGGTGGTCGGCCCGCTGGTGGCAGCATGTGGCCTGCCGGTAGGGAAGATGTCGGGCCGGGGTTTGGGCTTTTCTGGCGGCACGCTAGATAAAATGGAGTCCATCCCCGGTCTCCGCACCGATCTCAGCGTGGCGGAGTTCAAAGCGCAGTTGGCGGATATCGGCGTCGTGATCACGGGGCAGTCGGCCAACCTCGCGCCTGCCGACGGCAAGCTCTACGCGCTGCGGGACGTGACCGGCACTGTGCCCAGCCTGCCACTCATCGTCAGCTCCATCATGAGCAAGAAAATCGCGTCGGGCGCAGATGCTATCGTTTTAGATGTGAAGGTCGGCAGCGGCGCTTTCATGAAGACGCTGGAGGATGCCGAAAAACTGGCCTCCACCATGGTGCGGATCGGCGAGGAGGTGGGACGCAAGGTTGCCGCGCTGCTCTCCGATATGAACCAGCCGCTGGGCCGGGCGGTGGGGAACACCCTCGAAGTGCGCGAGGCCGTGGAAACGTTGCATGGCGGGGGGCCGGAGGATTTCCGGGAGCACTGTCTGGTGGTGGCCGGTGAGATGTTGGCCTTAGGTGGGTTGGTTCCTGACGCAGCTGCCGGCAAATCCCTGGCGCTGGAAACTATCGCGGCGGGGACGGCCTGGGAGAAGTTCCGCCAGTTGGTGATGGCGCAGGGAGGGGATGTGGCCTACGTGGATGACCCGGAACGTTTGCCCCAGGCGCGACTTGTCGAGCCGGTACCGGCGCCGGTGGCCGGTGCTCTGGCGCGTGTCCAGACCGACGAGATTGGCATGACGGTGGTCGCTTTGGGCGGCGGACGCGAGGAGGTAGGGGCGACCATTGATCACGCCGTGGGGCTGGTGATGCACTGCAAGGTGGGGGAGCGGGTAGAGAAGGGCCAACCGCTCTTCACCGTCCACGCTAACGACGAGGACAGGCGAGACGAGGCGGTACGGCGTGTCCTTGACGCGCTCACCTTTGTGGATGAGCCGGTTGAGCCGTTGCCGATCTTCTACCAGCGGATGATTTGAGCGGTGGACTGTGGCGTAAAGACAAGGTTCTTGTAGGACTACTGAGAAACACCTTGTCACCCCCCCTTCTCTAGCAAAGGGGCGGCAGGTTTCTTACCGAATGAATAATTTTTCATCCCGCAAAATTATGGGTTGCTCTGCTGAAAAAGCCAGGAATTTCACCATAGAGAACACAGAGTTTTCTTGTTTTCCACAGACCGCAGAACTCTGGGATAATTTTCTGGCTCTTTGGGAATTCGCGTGGTCGAGTTAAAATTAACCACGGATTTCACGGATTAGCACGGAAAAAAGCGAAAAATCAGTGTAATCCGTGTAATCTGTGGTGAAAAATTTACGTCGCGTGGCACTTACCACGCCAAGTCCCAGAGACCCAATTTTCTCTGCGTCTTGGCGTCTCTGCGTTTAAGAGGCCGGCCCGAGCTACCCCGAATTATTAGAGTTGTTCCCGAATAAACTAACCCAGGAATTGGACGCGGATTTTCACGGATTACACGGATATTTTTGTAAGAAAACAAGGAAAAATCCGTGTTGATCCGTGGTATCCGTGTCCAAAAGCTTACTGTTTTTA
>JAUWHU010000233.1 GCA_030605705.1 Thermoflexia bacterium
GTCGCCTGTCCAACGATAATAATCCCAGGCCGCGTTGACAAACTGGGGCGTTTCCTGTACGTTGCCGGGGTTGATGATCAGGCCTCCCAATGAAAGCTGGTGTGGCACGCGCCCCTTGAGCTTGGCCTTTTGAACATAGGAGATTGCAATGCGCAGGTGATCGGCGATGGTCGGGCCAAACCCGGCCGGTATCAGGCCGCCCGCGCCATAAGCCAGATCGTTGCTGAACCAATAGGGGAAAGTCTCCAAACCGGCGTACATGATCCGGCCCAGCTCCGGGGTATCGGCCGTCAACATCAGGCTATTGGCCTTGGCCAGGCGGAAGGCGGCATCGAAGTCCGGATCGGGGCTATGGAACTGGAGGCCGTCACTTACCATTGTCTGGTAGCTGGCTTCCTTGGCTGCAAACAAATCGTCTTTCTGCGGCAGCAGGTCATCGAAAGCAGCCAATGCACCATCCGCGCCGGATTCCATATCAACCACCAGCAGAAAAATCCAGGTCTCTTCGGCCCCGGGGAGCAGGGTGGTCTCGTACGCCAGTTGTCCCACCGGCTGGCCGCCGGGTAAGGTGAGCACCTGCCCACTGGTTGGAGGCTTGTCCCCACCTAAAACAACTGCCCAATCTGTGGTGTCGAGAGCGCGGGCTACAAGGCGACCAGCGCTATACTGGACATCCTCACCCGAGCTGTGCTGCGCGCCGACGCGGCTCAACCAGGCTTCCTGTAGATCGAAAAAGCCAAAAAGGGACATCTCCAGAGAAACGGGTGCAGCGCCGTCGTTGCGAACAGACAAACTGGTAAACAGCGCCGGTACATCGTCGGGCACGAAGTCGCGGCGGACGGCGGTCAGAGCTTGCCCTGAGCCTGTCGAAGGGTCCCCGCGCCGGAAGGTGAACTCGACGTGGCTGAGACCCTGGGTGAACTGGGTAGCATCCAGCAGCGGCCAGGTCTCAGCGCCGGTCTTCAGGACGTAGACGTAGCCGTCTAGTGCCTTGCCGGGCTGTGCCCACACCCCGCCTAATTCACCCGCCGGAGGATGGCAGGCCAGTTCTGCCTCGGTGCGCTCGTAGGGATTGCTCCGGGGGCGGAAACCGCCGTCAATGTCCCCGATGACGTAGAGGCGATGGCCCGTGGTGACGAAAGGTGTGTGTGGCCTGCCGGGGTGGTTCTGGCGCAGGTCGTCGAAGACAAGACTTTGAGGAATCTCTCCGCTAACGCAATCATGAAATAGCGGCGGCAGCCCCATGGTTGCACCTTCTTTTGCGGTTGTGGTTGCTGAAGGGGTAGGGGCAACCGTTGCCGTGGGTCTTGTCGTTGGCACCGGGGTACTCATCGCGGTTGCTGATGAAATGGGCACAACCGTTGCCGTAGGACTTATCGTCGGCGCCGGGGTGCTCGTCTGGCAGCTACCCAGGAGCAAAATTAGGACCATCAGCAGGGTCACACAATACCACCGCGGTTGCTGCATCACGCTCTCCTGCGCATCAACTGTTGCGCTTCGTATCAAGCGTTGTCTCGAACGTATTTTTGATAATCCCTGCGTCACGTGTGTTGATCTAACCGGTCCTGTACCACTAACGTGCCCCACAGTGCCAGCCAAACCCCCAGCACCGCGCCCAGCAGTACTCCGGACATTACGCTGCCGGCAATGAAAAGGAGAGCCAGTAAGGCATAGATGATGGTTGAGACGGGGTTCAACAAGGCCATCTTGGCCGCATTGCTCAACGTAGTGCTAAAGCGCCGGTCGGATTGGGCCAGGTTGAGGGGCCAGTAATAGAGGTTCAGCACAAACCACGCTGACAGCAGCAATATCCAGGCGTAACGCAAAGCCATGAAACTCACGCCGGCCCGGTCGCCGTAGATGAACAAATTGCAGCCCAGTACTCCATAGACGACCAGTTGTACGCCACCCCAAAGCCAGGCACGTCCAAATCCCTGCCGGAACGCCGGCCAGAAATCCTCGAATCCTACCAGGTCGCGGTCCAGTACTTTTTTGGCGACCACGTATAACCCCAACGTGGCCGGCGGCCCCAGCACCACTGTTAACTGGGCCAGTAACCAGACGAAGTTCAGCACCAGCAGGAAGAGAAATTCGCCCCACCAGGCGCGCACAGCGCGCCCGAAAAGTGTGAATAAACGGATCATTTTCGGAATATACCGGGCACGGTCACAAAGTTACATTTTAAAAACATCAGAATAGGCCACAGATTTCACAGATGAACACAGATCAAGCTGCTTTGCTTACGAAAAATCGAGAAAAATCCGTGGAATCTGTGT
>JAUWHU010000254.1 GCA_030605705.1 Thermoflexia bacterium
TCCAGCGAGAGGAAGACGATAACTTCGTCGTTTTCATCAATGACGTATGCTGGGGCTTTCCCTTCAATGATTCGGCAGAAGATACATCCTTCCCGATCACCCATGTGTTTCACTTGTCCTCCCGTTGCCATCGCCACTCCCCTACAGAAAAGCGAGTCTGGGATGGTTTTGTCACAGAGTTCACCTTCCGTTTTACAATGACGTGGCCCAACGGAGAAGTTCACCTGCGCGCGGGTGCGGCGTGAGCAACTTCGCCGCAAGATACCCTCAAAGCGCGTGTGCCCGCCGATTTGCGGCGCGATAACCGCGTCGGGGGCAAGCCGTGGTTAGCCGCCTTCTCTCATTGAATAATGCTGAGCTTTCAGACTGTAATGCTCAAGTCTGTTTCTGTTTTGCCGGTGGCCTTATTAATCAATGCTGAAGTCCTTGTATAATTTCACGAAAAATTCCATACCGAAATCAACCAGATGTTTGCAATAATCGAAGTTGGGTGTGATGTAGTAGAAAAGCCCTGTAAACTCGATTAGATTATGCGCTTGCAAATACCGGTGGAGGTCGCTATCTACGTGTAAGTAGACCGTTTCTTGGTCAAGAGCCTTTACTGGAACGTTATTCTTGGGGCTATTGTTAACGTGTGAATAAGTTAACCTGCCATTTTCGTGTACCAATCTATTCCTGGTTTTACCAATGTGTTTTAACTCTTGCCAATGAATGTTATCAATCTTGTAGTTTGCTGCTCGGTCTAGAAAAGTATAGGCTCGTCTGATACCTTTCCCGTAATGCTCATTGTCTTGAATAGATAGAGCAATCTCAAGATTACGCCCTTTGCAAAAGTTTATCAAATGGCTTTCTGTGAAAGAATACCAACTAACGACAAAACTGGAGAAAAGTAGCCGTGGAAAATCTCTACTCGCTTCGATAAAATCATCTTCGTGAAACTGGTAGAATTCTTCTTTCTCTTCCGTTGTCATATCCCTAGCAATTTGCTCTATTGACTCATAAAAGTGCTTCTGGTTATCTTGTATAGCAATATAGAGCAGGTCAAGATATCTCCCCATTTGCTTTAATTCGTAGGTAACTATCCAATGGCCTATATTGAAGGGCATACTACCTCCCGTTGAGCTTCGCGCCTTGACTATAGGCAGCCTAACCAGTAATTATCCCGACATCCTTCCACCCAATCGCCCATTTTGACGGAAATCGCGTCCGTCTAACACACTTGCTCTGACGAGGGAAAAAGTGTAAGGTACATCCTGCGCCGCTTCAATCTTGCTACCAGTATATATCAATAGACCCCAAAATGCAAAAACAAATGGAGAGTGGGTGCGTTTCAGAATTGAGGCGAGTAACAAGTGTCGCCGGGCTACGGAACAGCGCGCGTGATGCAGCCACACCCCCACACTCCCTTACTCCCTTACTCCCTTACTCCCTTACTCTCCTACTCCCCTTCCGCCTCACGGTTGCGGAAACACCGGTCTGTGGTATACTCCGCAGCGTAGTTTGGAATAAGTATTAATATTCTGACGAATTCGGCAGTCTTTTGAAAGGAGTTTCTGGCTGTGCTATGTAAAACGGAAAAGACCAAGATCATCCATGAGTACGCACGCACGCCGGACGACACCGGTTCGCCGGAGGTTCAGGTCGCTATCTTAACTTACCGCATCGCCGATTTGACCGAGCACCTGAAAGTCCACAAGCACGACGAGCATTCCCGCTATGGGTTGCTAAAGATGGTCGGGCAACGCCGCCATCATTTGGCTTATCTCCAGAAGATAAGCCCGGAGCGCTACCGGCAGTTGATCCAGCGGCTCGGCTTACGCAAGTAACCCGGGTAATTGGCTATTTGGACAGAAAACGAGTAGCTGCGGACCTTGTCCCAGCTACTCGTTTGTCCTATCACTTTATAAAGATCCCCTGAAAAAAAATCATCTCACCACAGACCGTAGGTGTGGGCAGGCAGTGCCCACAAACAGAGGACACTGAGAAAAAGATTTGAGTTTTAGCGTAAAAAAATTTAACATTGCATGTCAAAAAGTTAATTTTCTGAATGCTAAGTTTAAAATCTCTGTGCTCTCCGTGCCTCTGTGGTGAAATTCCTGTTTTTTTTCAGTAGACTCTTTATAAACATAATCACCAAGCCGTGCGCTGTGGTGGAAGGTAGGAATTGGGGAGTGAGGTGCATATAGACTGCACAACAGTTCCCAGTTTCGGACCTTCTACCCCAAAATCAAGCCGGCGTAGGAGATATATCTGATGTTAGAAGAACGCACGTTTACCGCCCAACTGGGCGAAGACACCATTTCCCTTTCCACAGGGAAACTGGCCGGTCAGGCCGGCGGAGCCGTCGTGGCCCGCTGTGGCGAGACCGTTTTATTGGCAACGGCCACGATGTCCCGCACACCTCGCACGGGGATCAGTTTCTTCCCGCTGACGGTGGATTTCGAGGAACGGCTCTACGCCGCCGGGCGTATTCCCGGTTCCTTCTTCCGCCGCGAGGGACGCCCTTCCGAACAGGCGATCCTCACCTGCCGCCTGATTGACCGCCCCCTCCGCCCCTTGTTCCCCAATGACATGCGGAACGATGTGCAGGTCATCATCGTGACCCTCTCGCAGGGCGAGGAGCAGCACGCGGATACATTAGCGGTGACTGCCGCCTCTGCCGCGCTGACCATCTCTGACGTACCCTTCGCCGGCCCCGTGGCCGCCGTACGCGTCGCCTACATTGACGAGCAACTGGTGGTCAACCCCACCATCTCCCAGATGGAAGACAGCGCGCTGGATTTGCGCGTGGCGGGTAGCGCGGAGGCCATCATCATGGTCGAAGCCGGCGCAAACGAGGTCTCTGAAGCGATCATGGTGGATGCGCTGCAACTGGCCCACCAGTCCATCCAGGACCTCATCCGCGCGCAGAACGAAATGCGCGCAGAATTGGGCAAGCCCAAGCGCGAGTACCCCACCTTTGCCCTCCCAGAGACGCTGCAGACCCGTGTACACGAGTTGACGGCGGGCCGCGTGAAGGAGATTGTTGCCACCACGACCGCCAGAGACGAGCGCTCCGCCAATCTCGACGCCCTGGAGAACGAGATGCATGGGCAGCTGGCCGCAGAGGCCGAGGCTGCCGGTTGGACGACGCGCCAGATCAAAGATGCCTTCCATGACATCTTCAAAGATGCCGTGCGTGATCGTATCTTAGATGAAGGAATCCGCCCCGACGGGCGTGATAGCCGGACCATCCGCTCGCTCTTCTCCGAGGTAGGGCTGTTGCCACGTACGCACGGCAGTGGGCTTTTCACCCGTGGCGAGACACAGGCGCTCAGCCTGGCGACATTGGGCATGCCTAAAGAAGAACAGATGCTCGATGACCTCTTCCCTCGAGACACCAAGCGCTACATTCACCACTACAACTTCCCGCCCTTCTCCACCGGCGAGACCTGGCCGTTACGCGGCCCCAAACGCCGTGAGATCGGTCACGGTGCGCTGGCGGAACGCGCGTTGATGCCGGTGCTCCCCAGCAAAGAGGAGTTCCCGTACACCATCCGCGTCGTGAGCGAAGTGCTATCTTCCAACGGCAGCACCTCAATGGCCTCGACCTGTGCCAGCACGCTGTCGCTGATGGATGCCGGCGTGCCCATCAAGGCCCCTGTCGGCGGGATCGCCATGGGACTGATAAGCGACGGGAAACGTTATAGCGTTCTCACCGACATCCAGGGCCTGGAAGATCACCTGGGTGATATGGATTTCAAAGTCACCGGGACTCGCGCAGGCATCACCGCCTTGCAGATGGACATCAAGATCAAGGGCGTGACCCGCGATATCTTGATCGAAGCACTGGAACAGGCCCGGCTGGCCCGCTTGCAGATCATTGACGTGATCGAAGCAGCCATCCCGGAGCCACGCAAGGAACTTTCGGAACACGCCCCGAAGATGCTCACGACCCACATAGACCCCGAAAAGATCGGCAAGCTGATCGGCCCTGGCGGCAAAAACATCCGCGCCTTGCAGGCCGACTACAACGTCAAAATTGACGTTGATGAAGACGGCACGGTCTACGTCGCCGCGCCGGGTGGGGAAGGCGCCTACGAGGCGTTGGCCCACATTGACGCTATGATGGAAAGCGCCCAAGAGGGCAAGGTTTACACCGGCAAGGTCGTCCGCACCACCGACTTCGGCGCTTTCGTGGAGATACTGCCCGGCACCGATGGAATGGTTCACATCTCCCAGTTGGCCGACCGGCGCGTTGAGAGCGTCACGGATGTCGTGAACCTCGGCGACGAAATCCTGGTCATGGTGACAGGCGTCAGCCCCGAAGGCAAGATCCGGCTCTCACGTCGGGCCGTGCTGGAAGGCTGGACGTTGGAAGAGGCGCAGGCTCAAGATCGACCTCGGCGCTCCAGCGGCGGAAATCGCCGTGACTCCCGCCGGCCCCGCCGTCGCTAAGAAACGACAGTAGCCGCGATTTCCATATCGCGCTCCTGCTAAGTTCAAGGAGTTCACCGATGAATGAAAACGCAATGAAAATCCTGGCCGAGACCGACCTGTACGGTGTGCTGCTGACTTACGATGAGGCCGGGGAAAAAGTCTACCACCTGGAACTGGAGAACACCACCGTGCATTTCTTCGCGGAAGAATGGGATGAGTTCCTCGAATTGATGAAGCAAGTCTTGGGCTAAGCGTATCTAGCTGTGGCCGGTCTCATTGGGGCCTTCCGCCCCAAACTGCGCTGACCGAGCCACAGATGAAACACCAGGCGCGGGAGATTTCTCTCCCGCGCTTTTCTCGTGGGAATGAAGTTTGGTGCTATAATAATAAAAATCAGAAGTCGAAAGTCGAAAGTGATTCTCCATTCTTCATTCTCCATTCTCAATTCTTCATTCTCCATTCGTCTGGTAGAGGATAGACGCCATGACAGACAACCTGGGACGTTTCACACCGGCATCGCGGGATGTGCTGCGCTTCGCGCGCGCTGAAGCCGCGCGCATGCACCACGCTACCATCGGGCCGGAACATATTCTGCTGGGGCTGTTGTTAGAAAGCGAGGGCCTCGCCGGTCGCGTTTTGCGGGATATGGGATTGCAGCCTCAACAAGTACAACGCCTCGTCGCGCGCCTTTCGGGCGCGAAGATACAGCGCGACGCCAATCCCACACTGCGTAACAGTACCGAGGTGTTGTTGACCCTGGCGATTGACGAGGCCAAACGGCATAACACGCCCTCGGTGGATACCCAACACCTCTTACTCGCCATATTGCGCCAGCAGGAAGGGCTGATCTTAGCAGTGCTGGCGCAATCCAGGCTGACGGTGAACCTGGTGCAGCGGCGGGTGCTGCAGGTCATGCCGGTTTCCTCCACACCCTCTCGGCGTCGCCAGACGGCCCCGCGCTCAGGCGGCAAATCGAGAGAAAAATCCACCAAATCCGTGCTGGAGCAGCTGGCGGTGGATTTGACGGAGCGGGCACAGGCGGGGAAGCTGGACCCTGTCATCGGACGGCAGACGGAGATCGAACGGGTCATCCAAATCCTGGCGCGGCGCACCAAAAATAACCCCGCCTTGATTGGTGAACCGGGCGTGGGCAAGACAGCCATCGTCGCCGGGCTGGCGCAGCGCATCGTGGCCGGAGGAGTTCCCGGCCCCATCCTCGGCAAGCGCGTGGTGCAGCTGGACCTTGGCTCCCTGGTTGCCGGAACGATGTACCGGGGACAATTCGAGGAGCGGCTGAAGAAAGTTCTGCAGGAGCTACGCGGCTCCAACACCATCGTTTTCATTGACGAGCTGCACATGCTGGTTGGCGCAGGGGCGGCCGGGTCGTCTATGGATGCGGCAAACATCCTCAAGCCGGCCCTGGCGCGTGGCGAGCTGCAGTGCATCGGCGCGACCACGTTGAATGAGTACCGCAAGTACATTGAGTCCGACGCCGCATTGGAACGGCGCTTCCAACCGGTCATGGTGGAGGAACCCACGGCAGAGGAGACTTTGGAAATCCTGCGCGGGGTCAAATATACCTACGAGCGACACCATAATCTGCGCATCAGCGCGCCGGCGTTGGAGGAGGCCGTGCGCCTCTCCCGGCGCTACATCCCCGACCGGTTCCTGCCGGACAAGGCCATTGACGTGCTGGATGAGGCGGCGTCGCGGGTGCGGATGTACAAATCCCCTGCCGCCCGGCGGCTGCGGGAGGTCTTCGAGAAATTGCAAAACCTGCGCATCCAGCAGGCTCAATTGATGGCCGCGGGCAACTATGCCGAGAAGGAAGTCCGGGCAGCCCAGGAACGGGCGCTGGAAGAAGAGATGCAACGCTTGCGCAATCTGCCGGCGCAAGATGAGGGACTGGTCGTGGAGCCGGAGGATGTCGCGGAGATCGTCGGCATGTGGACCGGTATCCCTGTCAGCCAGCTGACGCAGGGAGAGAGCCGGCGGCTCATGGAGATGGAGGCCAAGCTCAGTACACGGGTGCTGGGACAGGATGACGCCGTGACCACGGTGGCCTGTGCGGTGCGTCGCGCGCGCGCCGGGCTGAAGGACCCTCAGCGTCCCATCGGCTCCTTCATTTTCTTAGGACCGACGGGCGTGGGCAAAACGGAGCTGGCGAAAGCCCTGGCCGAGTTCCTCTTCGGCAGCGAGGAATCGCTGATCCAGCTGGATATGTCCGAGTTCATGGAGCGGCATACAGTAGCGCGACTGGTGGGCGCGCCGCCGGGTTACGTGGGCTACGATGAGGCCGGCCAGCTGACCGAGGCGATCCGGCGGCGGCCTTACTCCATCATCGTCTTTGACGAGATCGAGAAAGCGCACCCCGATGCGTTCAACGTGCTCCTGCAGATCATGGAAGAGGGGGTGCTCTCCGACGCGCGGGGACATAAGGTGGATTTTCGCAACACTATCATCATTATGACCTCGAATGTGGGAGCGCAGGAAATTCGACGGCAGGGCGGTCTGGGATTCGACGTGCTGGCCCGTGATGAAGTGGATGAGCAGCGGGAGTACGACGAGATGAGCCGCAAGCTTCAAGGGAAGCTGCGCCGCCTCTTCCGCCCGGAATTCCTCAACCGTGTGGATGAGGTGATCGTATTTCGCGCGCTGAACCGGGACACGCTTCGCCAGATCGTGCGGTTAGAAGTCGAGAAGATACGCGCCCGTGTCCGTGAAAACGGCCTGGATTTGGCGATCACCGCAACCGGGCAGGACTGGCTGGCCGAGCACGGCTACAGCGAGGAATACGGCGCGCGTCCCCTGCGGCGGCTCATCCAGCAGGAAGTGGAAACGCCGCTCTCCGACGCCCTACTCTCCGGCGAGTTCCGGCCCGGCGATGTCGTGGTGGTAGATGCCGGTGAGGCGGGATTGGTACTTCAACACGCCGAGACGGAGCCGCAGCCTGAACCGGTGGTGGAACAATCCTGTTTGTAGTAGGCGATTCATCGCCGTGATTTACGGCGATAAATCGCCTACTACAAGCAGGGTGTGGGGGTGTGGGAGTGTGGGAGAACGCCCGCCGTTTCGCGTGCGCCGTTCTCTATTCTCTATTCTCCATTCTCTATTCTCCATTCACCAACTCATACAACCCGTGCTCCCGGATATACGTCTCCACCGCCGGCGGTACGAGGCGGCGCAGCGGCAGTCCCGCGCGGACGCGGCGGCGCAAGTCGGTGGCGGAAAAGGCCACCGGCGGCGCGTCGAGCCGGACCAAACGCCCGGCCAGTTGAGGAAAGCGCGCGCATAGCGCACCTACGTCGGTGGGTAGTTGCTGGCGCGGCATGACGGCTAACGTGGCCTGTCGCAGGATACCGTCGGGATCGCGCCAGCGAGAAAAATCGTGCAGCAAATCCTCGCCCAGGAGAAAGAACCAGCTGCGCACTTGAGGGTACTGCGCGCGCAGCAGCGCCAACATCTCGACGGTGTAATGGGGGCCGGGACGGTCCAAATCCACGCGGGAAAGCACGAAGGCAGGATTATCCACGATCGCGGCCTGCACCATCGCCGCCCGCGCCTCCGCCGGCGAGAGAGTCCCTTCGCGTTTGTGGGGTGGCTGTCCCGCCGGAACGAAAAGCACGCGCTCCAGCCCCAGCTGCACGCGAGCCGTCTCCGCCAGAGCCAGGTGCCCGTAGTGGGGCGGATCGAAGGAGCCACCGAGGACGCCGTAACGTGGTTTATCTTCATCCATGCAAAATTCTACTGAAAAAAAACCAGGAAATTCACCACAGAGGCACGGAGCGAAGTATGGGCAGGCAGTGCCCATTGACACAGAGTTTTCTTGTTTCTTCTCCGCTCCTCATCCCTAACGCCTCAATATCTGTGGCCGGTCTCCTGGCCGCTAGCTGAGTAGTTACGAATTTCCGGGTCTCTGGGACTTGGCGTGGTAAGTGCCATGCGACGTAAATTTTTCACCACAGATTACACGGATTACA
>JAUWHU010000237.1 GCA_030605705.1 Thermoflexia bacterium
GGGGTTGAAAGCCTCTCGCGTTGAGATATTCGGGCGTTTTTTTAACGCAGAGACGCAAGGGCGCAGGGACGCAAAGTTTAATTTGTCTTCCTTGCGCCTTAGCGTCTTGGCGACTTGGCGGTTTTTAACGCAAGGGCGCAAAGGCGCAGGGACGCAAAGTTTGATTTGTTTTCCTTGCAACTTAGCGACTTGGCGGTTTTTAACGCAAGGGTGCAGGGACGCGAAGTTTAGTTTGTTTTCCTTGCGCCTTAGCATCTTGGCGACTTGGCGTCTTTTAACGCAAGGGCGCAGGGACGCAAAGTTTAAATTGTTTTCCTTGCGACTTGGCGACTTGGCGACTTTGCGTTTTTTAACGTAAGTCTACCGCCCCTGCTCGAAATCCATCTCCAACCCGTGTTCTGTGAAGCGATACTCTCCGAAGAGCAAATCCCCCGGTTCTAAGATGCGGGGCAGTAGTTGCGTCAGGTCTTCCACTAACGGCAGGCCAGAGAGCGTAACGCGCTTGACCCACACCGGTTCCCCTTCCTCTGAGGGGCGAGGCTCGCCTGGCGGCGCAGCTCCCACGAAGACGAAGAGCATTACGCCGGGAGGAGTGGGCAGCGTCACGTGGATGACGGCCCGCAGCGTCAGGTCGGCGACCTCCAGCCCGGCCTCCTCGCGGACCTCGCGGCGGGCCGCGCGATAAGGATTCTCCCCCGCTTCGATGTGCCCGCCCAGGCCGTTGTACTTCCCGGCCCAGAGGTGTTTGTGCGGCGCGCCTTTCAGCAGGAGCACCTCGTCTCCTCGCGTGAGGAAGACCAGCGTGCGGGGGATCGCGGTGTAGCGCGTGGGGTCGTTGAGTTGCTCCTCAGGGCGCATCTTCTCAGTAAGTAGGGGTAAACATTTCGTCATTTGTCATCCTTACCACAGAGAACATGGAGAATGTGGAGAAAAATAAAAAACTCTGTGCTCTCTGTGTCCTCTGTGGTGAAAACTTCCTTGGAATATTGAGATGATACTTCAGGGCGCATAATCATTGCCTCCGTAGGTCAGGATGAGCGTGTGGACGGCCTCAAAGGTGAGCCAGCGACTGGGGTGGTTTCTCTGCTCCGGCAGGACGTTTCGCGACGCCGGCCGTGCCTGGACCCAGCGACCTTCCTCCGTCTGGGGTTCCACCATTTGCTGTACGAGCCGGCGGAAGCGCGGGTTGTCGCGCCCGTGGCTTTGGGCCAGCACGTGACAGAGTTCCACCAGGTCGGCTTCGTAGTAGCGGGGGAAATAAAAATCCAGCCATGCTGCATCGCGTCCGGCAAAGTCGAAGGTGTGAGCCAGGAGCCGGCCAGCGAGAGTTTCGATGGCGGCCGTTCCTTCGGCGGTTTGCTGCTCCGGGGGCGTGTTCAACAGTCCCGCCAGGGCCTTGACCATGCCCCAGGGACATCCCCCGCCGGCGAGTGGGCACTCCAACTGCCGGGGGTGATGGAGCACGGCTTGCACCAGCGCAGCCTGGGCCGAGCGCACCCGGGGGTCTTCTCCAAAGCCGAAGCGCCACAAGGTCTGCAACGCCATCCCGGTGTAGCAGAGCCAGGGAGGGGACGGGCTGTCTGCCGGGGAGAAGCGCCCATCGGGCAGTCGCCCGTGGCGCAGCAAGTTCTCGCACGCTTCTTGGGCCAGGGGGAAAGCTGGGATTCCCAGCTGGGCCAGCGCGTACAGGGTTCCGAGGGTTCCTGCCGGCCCGCCGAAGGTGGGGTTGTCGGCGCGTCCCCAGAAATTGACCGGGTGGGCTTGTGCGATCAGTGCGCGGAGGGGTTCCCAGGCCAGCACGGCGGTGTATTCTCGCGCTAAGGCCGTCTCTGGGCGGCGGAAAATATCGCGCAGCGTGAGCAGGCGGGCGGAAGGGTTGGCGGGATCCAGGAGCCAGGGGACCGGGTCCCGCTTCACGTAGTTTAACCAGGACATCAGCGGCGGGAAGTGAGGGGCGTGACGCTCACAGTTTGTAGCCGATCATGCGCAGGAGGTCTTTGCGCCAGGCGATGCCCGCTTCGTCCTCAATGCCCTGGGATTTGACGCCGTCAATGACGCCTAAGATACCCCGTCCCTGTTCCGTCTCTGCCACGATGACCTCGACGGGGTTGGCGGTGGCGCAGAAGACGCGGACCACTTCCGGCACCCGCTGGATGGCGTTGAGGACGTTGATGGGGTAGTACCCTTCGCCTAAGAAGACGATGAAGCTGTGTCCCGCGCTCAAGGCCAGCGCGTTGTTCTGCGCCAGCTCGATCAGCGATTCGTCGGTGCCCGACCAGCGCACCAGGGCTTTCCCTGACGATTCGCAGAACGCTAGCCCAAATTTGATCCCCGGCACGGCTGTGACCAGAGCTTCGTGCAGGTCTTCCACAGTTTTGATGAAGTGGGACTGACCTAAGATGAAGTTGAGGGATGTGGGTTTTTCTATGCGTATGATCTTTAGTTCTAAGTTCATGAGTACCTCACGGGAGAAGAGAAATGTTTGTCATTTGTGGTTTTCCTGAAAAAAGTTATCTCACCACAGAGGACACGGAGAAAAAATTAAGTTTCAGTGTAAAAATATTTCACGGACAGTAACGAATCAGGCTTCCTGACCATGCTTGTTGCTGTAAGCCATGCCGGAGCAGGATGACTGGGGAGCAATTCCCGTCAGTCGTGCCGATGACAATGGCCCGGTTGCTCAAGAGCCGGATGACGGGACTTGGGTCAGCAGACCCAATGGTCTGCGAAAACTGTCACGTCCGGTTCGGGAGTGG
>JAUWHU010000071.1 GCA_030605705.1 Thermoflexia bacterium
GAGATGCTAGAGATTCCTCGCGGGCGTACTCCGCGCGCTGCGCGTCGCCCTGGCTCGGAATGACAACGGCCCGACGACGGCTGCCCGTGGCTAAAGACCACGGGCTACGAAACTACGCCCCATAAATGGGGCTGGTCGGCACAGCCCCCGATTGTCATTCTGATATTTCGTGAAGTGAGACCGTCCCGAGCTACGTGATTCTTCATTCTTCATTCTCCATTCTTCATTCTTGATTCGTAATTCGTAATCCGTGCAGACAGTGTTACAATGTTCTTAACTTTCAACTTTCAACTTTCAACTTTCAACTCTTGTATGATATGAAATGTTCAAACTGCGGCCATGAAAGCCCCCCAGAGATGAAGTTCTGCGGGATGTGCGGGACGCGCCTGCGCCAGGCGTGCCCTGTCTGCGGTTATGCCAACCCGCTCGACTATCGTTTTTGTGGTCAGTGCGGCGCGCCGTTAGCTGAGGCGGGTGAGCCGGCGGCGGTGGAAGTTGAGCTGACGCCCCCTGCGACTCTGCCTGTTGCCCCTGTGTCCTCCCCGGAGCCTGTCCCTGAGGCGGTAGGGCTGCAAGGTGAACGCCGGGTCGCTACTATCATCTTAGCGGACGTACAAGGCTCTACAGACCTCCTGGAGAAGATTGGCACCGAGGCGTGGGTGGAGATCATGAATCGCGTTTTCCAAATCCTGGAGACGGAGATCTACCGTTTCGGCGGCGTCGTGGACCAGTTCCGGGGCGATGGCCTGGTGGCTTTCTTCGGCGCGACCTCGGCTCACGAGGATGACCCGGAGCGGGCGGTGCTGGCCGCGCTCTCCATGCAGGAGTCGCTCTCCGGCTACGCCGCCGGTCTGGCCGAGCACGAGGGCATTGACCTGCAGCTGCGGGTGGGGGTGAACACGGGTGAGGTGATCGTCACCAGCGTGGGGGATCGCCGCCGCTACAGCGAGGACACCGCGATGGGCGAGGCTATCGCTCTCGCGGCGCGGATGGAGACGGCCGCCGAGCCGGGCACGGTGCTAGTCAGCGAGAACACCTATCACCTGAGCGAGGATTTGTTCGTCTGGCAGCCGTTGGATGAGATCAAGGTGAAGGGCGTGAGTCAGCGGGTTGCCGTCTATCGCCCCTCGGGTCTGCGTTTAGATAGGGAGAAGGCGCGTGATTGGCAGTCCTATGGTCTCGCCGTCCCTCTCATTGGGCGCGACGCGGAGTTCCAAACCCTCAAACATTGCGTGGAAGAACTGTACGACGGGCGGGGTAGTATCCTCATGGTGACGGGTGAGAAAGGGATGGGCAAGTCTTTCTTGGTGGCGCACGTGCAGCAATACTTTGTCCGCCAGGAAGCGCTGCTGGCAGAGGCCCAAACTCGGGAAGAGGACGCGCCGGCAGAGCATCCCTGCCCCCCTTGCGTGACGTGGCTGCACGGGCGCAGCCGTTCCTACGACCAGTCGTGCCCTTTCACGGTTTGGCTGGATATGTTGCAGAATTGGTTAGGGATATCTCCTGAAGAGTCCGAGGAGGATACCTGTGCTCGTCTCCGGCAGCGGGCCGAGTCGCTGTGGGGGGAACAGCTGAGCGAATACTATCCCTATCTGGCGACCTTCCTCTCCCTACCGTTGGAAGAGACCTTTACCGGGCGCGTCAAACATTTAGATGCGGAGGGATTGCAGCAGCAATTCTTCCGGGTGATCCGCAGCTGGGTGGAATCGCTCTCGCGGCGTGGGCCACTCGTGTTGGCGTTCTCCGATATGCAGTGGGCCGATACCACATCCCTTGACTTGCTCAAGTATTGCCTGCCGCTCTGCGACACCGAAACTTTGCTCTGGTTGTTGGTCTTCCGCCCGGAACGCACTTCGCCGGTTTGGGAGTTCCGGCACTACGTCGAAACTGAATACCCCCATCGCCTGACGGACCTGGCCCTTCCGTCTTTTACCGCTGCTCAGAGCGCGGAATTGATCGGCCGGCTGATCGGCTTTGAGACCTTGCCGGAGGAGACCCGTGCTCTCGTCATCAAAAAGGCGGAGGGCAATCCCTACTACATCCAGGAGCTCATTGACACCCTGATCGCGGAGGGGGTTTTGATGAAGGATCCGGGGACAGGGGGGTGGCAGGCGACGCGCGCTGTGACCTCGCTGGAGTTGCCGGATAGCCTCCAGAGCTTGCTGCTGGCGCGCATTGATCGCCTGTCGCCGGAGGAGCGGCATGTCTTGCAGATGGCCGCCGTCATCGGGCCGGTGTTCTGGCTGAATGTGTTGCGGGCGTTGTTCGGTGACGCGGGCGCGTTGCCGGCCCATCTGACGGCTCTGCAGCGCGCGCAATTGATCCATGAGCGCCGGCGGATGCCCGATCTGGGGATGGAGTACGCCTTCAATTCCTCCTTGCTGCGCGAGGTGGCCTACGAGGGTTTGCTCAACGCGCAGCGTGTCACCTACCATTTGCAGGCGGCCGAATACCTGGAAGACCTCGGCGATGGGGAGTCCCAGGCGGCGCACTATGGCTTGCTGGCGTATCATTACCGGTTTGCCGGCAAGCTCCGGCAGGAATTGCATTACACGCTCAAGGCGGCGGAGCAAGCGCGCCGGGTCTACGCCAATGCCGAAGCTCTGAAGTACTACACCCGCGCGCTCGAGTTGTTGGACGAGATGGCCGCGCAGTCTGCGGATGAGGAGCAGTCTGCCATTTGCGCCCGGCGTTTCGCGGTGCTTAACGGGCGGCGGGAGGTGTTTTTCCTCTTAGGCGACTGGGAGAAAGGGTCTGCCGATGCTCGCGCCCTGCTCCCCCTGGCGCAGCAGTTGGGTGACGAGCCTGCCTGGTTGATTGACGCGCTTTTGCAACAGCCGGGCGTCGCCAATGTTCAGAGGCGGGAAGAACTGGACGCCGGTATCGCTATGGCCCAAGAAGCGCTGCAGCTGGCTCAACAGCTGGGAGACCAGCGCCGCGAGATGCGG
>JAUWHU010000184.1 GCA_030605705.1 Thermoflexia bacterium
GCGCATCTAAAGGTTCTAAGGTGATCCAGAATGAAACCGTCTGCCGGCGACTGTCGGCCTCCCCGTAGCGGATGGCTCGCTCCAGCACGGGAATGGCATCCTCGTAATTACGGCGTTGGAAATAGAGCGTGCCCAGGTGTCCCAGCGCCCGCGAGTAAGTGGGATTCATCTCCAGTGCACGCTCCAGATACTGCTGCGCCAATTCGTAGTCCCCCTGGAGCAGATAAGACCAGCCCAGCAGATCCAAAGCCGCCACGCTGCCGGGATCATTCGCGATGGCCGTCTGATACGTCTCCAGGGCCGGACTGAAATATCCCAATGCCTGCTGGTTCCGCCCGATAGCCAGCTGCACATACGTGAGGCCCGCGCGTTGCTGTAATGCCTGCCGGTAGGCATTGATGGCCCCCGAGTAATTGCCCTGCACCTCCAAGACGTAGCCGTAACCCCGCAACACGTCAGCGTTGTTCTCGTCGAGCTGCAATGCCGTAGCAATGGCGTCGTTGGCGGCGAACCAGTTCCCCAAATCAATGTAGACCTCGGCGAGATAGGCGTAGCCCTCCGGCAAAGCCGGATCCAGCGCGATGGCCTGCTCACAGATAGGGAGAGCCTCCTCCGGCATCCCCAACCAATCATAGGCCAGGCACTTAACAGCCCAGGCGCGCGCATTTTCCGCGTCCAGGATCAGGGCCTCTTGCACCAGCTGCAATCCCCGCTCCGGACGCCCTCGGAAAACCTTGAGCTGTCCCAGGGTCACATACAGCTCCGGCTGTTCCGGATCGAGGTCCAACGCCTGCAGGTACATAGCCAGCGCTTCATCCGTCTGCCCCGCCCAGTAGAGATCGGAAGCTTCTGCAGCGAGGGAAAGCGCGGATTGCGTCGGCGTCGGGGGGGGCGTGGGGGTGTTGAGTGTGGGCACGCTCGCCGGTTCGTTCCACATCTGGCGGATCAGGTACAGCCCGGCGCCGATCAACAGCAACAGGATGAACACCCGCCCGAACGAGGAGCTGCGGGGACGGCGGCGTCTGTATGGATGGCGACTCGGCTTCAGATACATGTTAAGAGTTGCCGGCTGAAGGTTGCAGGTTGAAAGTTGATAGTTGCAAGTTGGAAGTCAAACGTCAAATGGAATTCGCCATTTACCATTTGCCATTTCTTCATTTCTTCATTTGTCATTTCTTCATTTGCCATTTGCCTATTTGCCATTTGCTCATTTGTCATTTCTTCATTCTCTTCATTTGCTCATTACAACATACCCTGCGCCCGGTACCAAGCCCAGGCTTCTTCAACAGCGCTGCAGGCCGGAATTTGAGGGAAACCCAGTTCGCGCTCGGCCTTGCTGCCATCGAAATACATGAAGTGGGTACTCAAGCGCACCTGATTGCCATCAATCAATGGCGGCTTGCGATGCAGATTGTTCCACAGATCAACCGGCGCGGCGAACAGGTTCATGATGGGACGCGGCACGGTGAGCAGCGGACGGCGCGCACCCACTACGTCGGCTACCATGTCCATCAGCGGGCGGTAAGCGATGTTCTCTCCGTTGAGGATGTAGCGTTCGCCCGCGCGCCCCCGTTCGGCGACCAGGACGTGCCCCACGCCCGCCAGCCGGGCAGAGACGACGCCTATCCCCCCCGGTGGGGCGATCAGGGCCTTACCCTGTCGCGCCGCGCGCAGGAACTCGCCGCCGATGAAGCCCACGTCCCGCTTGCCGATGACGGAGACGGGATTGACGATGACCACGTCCAGACCCTCCGCCACGGCCTTCTGCACCACCTCCTCGGCCAATACCTTGCTGTGGCCGTAGGGGAAGCGTTTGGGCGGCAGGTTGAACGTCGCAGTCTCATCCAAATGCTGCCCCGGCCGGGTCGGAACGCCTAACACGCCCACGGAGCTGGTGTAGATCACGCGCCTGACGTCCTGGGCCAGCGCGGCCCGCAGGACGTTGCGAGTACCCTCCACGTTGACGCGGTAGATCAGCTCCGTTTTGTTGCGCCAATACTGGGAGATGCCCGCCGCGTGGAAGACCCAGTCGCAGCCCTCCATGGCGGCTAAGAGCGAGTCGTAATCCAGCACGTCGCCCACGACCATCTCCGGCGCTAGCCCTACCAGCGCGTCCAGCCGCGAGGTTGCGCGGCGCAACGCCCGCACCGTGTGGCCTTGCTCCAACAGCGCCTCCACGATGTTCGCGCCGACGCAGCCCGTCGCGCCGGTCACCAGAGCTCTCATTTCCTCACCTCACAACGCCGCTTCCACAGCGGCGACCAAAGTCCCGCCGGTGACCAACTCGGCAATTGCTGCAATCTTCGGGGCCAGCATCTCATCGTGTTCGAGGAATGGAACGATCTCGCGCACCAGGGAGTAGGCCACCGCCGTTCCTTTACCCAAGCGCGCCGCAAGCCCTAGCTGCTCGCGCCGGAAATCCACGCCCTGCGCCGCCAGCAACAGCTCAATGGCGACGATGTACTCGACGTTTTCCACCACCTGCCGCGCGTGATGGGCCGCGTTCGCCGCCATGCTCACGTGATCCTCGGTGTTCGCCGAGGTGGGGATGGTATCCGCCGTAGAGGGATGGGCCAGCACCTTGTTCTGCGAGGCCAGCGCCGCCGCCGTGTACTGCGCGATCATAAAACCGCTCTCCAGCCCGCCGTGACGGGTGAGAAAAGGCGGCAGCCCGTTGCTCAAAGACTCATCCACCAGCCGCGCCGCGCGGCGCTCGCTGATGTTCCCCAGGTCGGTGATCCCCAGCTTGAGGTAGTCCAACGCCAACCCCACCGGCTCGGCGTGGAAGTTGCCGCCGGAGAGCACCACCGGATTCTCGTCCTCATCGAAGAAGATCAAGGGGTTGTCGGTCACGGCGTTCAACTCGATCTCCAATGCCCAGCGCGCATAGGCCACCGTATCGCGCACCGCGCCGTGGACCTGGGGGATGCAGCGCAGACTGTAGGCGTCCTGAATGTCGCGGGGATCGTGCGGGCGGAGGAAGTCGCTGCCCGCCAGCAGGCGACGCGCGTAAGCCGCCGCCTCCACCTGACGCGGGTGCGGGCGGAGCCGGTGAATGCGCGGGTCGAAGGCGGCCGGCGTGCCGCGCAGCGACTCAAGGGACAACATACCGGTGATGTCCGCCGCGCGCGTGAGATTCTCCGCGCGCAGTGTCGCCAACGCCCCCAGAGCCGTCGTCACCGCCGTGCCGTTGATCAAAGCCAGACCCTCTTTGGCGCCCAGCACGACCGGCTCCAGGCCGGCGCGCCGCAGCGCGTCACCGCCGGGCAACCGCTCGCCCCGGTACGTGGCCTCTCCCTCGCCGATGAGCACACAGGCGAGATGGGCCAGCGGAGCCAGGTCGCCGCTCGCGCCCAGGGAACCGTGGGCCGGAATGCACGGCACGATGCCCCGGTCGAGCAAATCCAGCAGCGATTGCACGGTCCGCGGACGAATCCCGGAATACCCCTGCGCTAAGGTATTGGCCCGCACAACGATGGTGGCGCGCACCGTGGCTTCATCCAACAGCGGCCCCACCCCGGCAGCGTGGCTGAGCACTAGATTGTGCTGCAACGCCGCCACCTCGTGGCCGGGGATGATCCGCCCCTTGAACGCCCCGAAGCCCGTGGTGATGCCATAGGCAATCTCGCCGCGCTCCAGCAGGGTCTGAACGCCCTGCCAGGAACGCTCCATCGCGGCCACGGCGCTCGGGGCCAATGAAGCGGAGGCCCCTGCCGCCACAGCAGCAACGTCTTCCATCGTCAAATGTTCGCCGGTGATGGTGATAGTGTCCAAGAGTATACTCACTCCTTCCCTATTCCCTATTCTTCATTCATCATTCTTCATTCTTCATTCTCTGTTAATGAATATCCAGCACCTTCAACTGCAGACTCGTGTGTCCCTTCCAGTCGTTGCGATCCAGATTGTAGGCCAGGTCTACGTGAGCGCCCACCTGTCCCAGCTGTTCCCCTTGCCGGAAGGCGATGGCATCCCAACGACGCCCGTCCTCAGCAGCCACGCAGAGCTTCAAGTGACGGCCTTCAGCACCGACGGCGCGAGCATCAAGCACACGTACATGCCGGCTGGCGAATACCGGGACCTGGTTCCCGCAGCCAAAGGGCGATAATTTTGCCAGCGCCTCGTACACCTCCCACGAAAGCGCGCCCAGCGGCGTCTCGATATCAACGTGCAAGGTAGGCTCCAGGACAATCCCGGCCAGCTGCTCCTGCGCCAGCGCCAGCAACCGCTCGCGCAACCGGTCGAGGTTCTCCGCGCGGACGGTGAACCCGGCCGCTGCCGCGTGCCCGCCATGCCGCACCAACAGCTCCGCTGCGTCATCCAACGCCTTCGTGATGTGAAATTCCGGGATGGAACGGGCCGAGCCTTTGGCAAATTCGCCGTCCACCCCCACGACAATCGCCGGGCGGTAGAATTCCTCGGAGAGCCGTCCCGCCGCCAGCCCCAGGATCCCCACCGGGAAATCCGGGGAAGCGGCGAACAAGAGCGGCGCATCCTCACCCGCCGCCAGAGCCAGTACCCGCGCCTGCTCCTGAACCTGCCGGGTCAACTCCTGTCGCTCGCGGTTCAATGACTCCAACTCATGCGCCAACGGCAACGCGGCGGAGAGATCCAGCGCGAGCAGCAGCTCCAGCGCCGTACGCGCATCCCCCATGCGTCCCGCCGCGTTCAATCGTGGGGCCAACCGGTAGCCAATCGTGGAAGTCCCCACCGTGCCCGGCTTGACCCCACTCAGCTGCATCAAGGCCGCCAGGCCGGGCCGCTGCGCATCGTTGATCACATCTAGTCCGCGTTGCACCAATACGTGATTTTCCCCCAGCAAAGGCACCATGTCCGCCACCGTGCCTAACGCGACCAAATCTAACAACGCATCCTCGGCGAGCTCGGTCTGAGTGGTGGGCAACGGCACTTGCCGGTTCACACGCAGGAGCGCTTGAGCGAGTTTGAACGCCACGCCCACCCCGGCCAGGTCCCGGGCGGGATAGGAGCTATCCGGCCGGCGCGGATTGATGACCGCCTCCGCATTGGGCAACGCCGTGTCGAGATGGTGGTGGTCGGTGATCACTACCTGCATCCCCAGGCGGCGGGCCAGCGCGACCTCCTCCAACGCGCGGATCCCGCAGTCCACCGTGATCAGCAAGCGCACGTCCTCTTCCGCCAGCGCGGTGATGGCGGGGGCATTCAAGCCGTAGCCCTCGGCAGCGCGCGAGGGGATGTAGGGCCGCACCTGTCCTCCCAGGGATTGCAGCGTCTGGACGAGGAGCGCGGTCGCCGTCACGCCATCGGCGTCATAGTCGCCATACACAGCGAGCGCGTCTCCACGGCTGATCGCCTGCCGGATCAGCCAAACTGCGCGCTCCACACCTGGCAGCCGGAAGGGATTATCACACTCCAGCACCCCCTCAAGCAAGCCCCGGGCCGCCTCCGGCTCGGTGATTCCCCGGTTATAGAGCAGCTGCACCACCAATGGATGTAGCGCGGGAAACCGCTCCAGCAAAGCCGTGGGAGCGAGGGGGGCAATTTGCCAACGTTTGCGCCGCAAAGCCATCGTCACCTTCTCTCTGTCTCTGTCTCTGTCTCTGTCTCTAAAAGTATACCACAGCGAAAAAGCGCGTCAAAAAAAACGGCTCCCCAAACTGGGGAGCCGTTGCTCAGACACAGAAACGGTCTAAATCCAGCCCTGACCCTTGCAGAAATCTGTGAGTCCAGGAACTACAACCCACTCGCCTTTGTAGGACTGAATGGCGAGGTAGATCTGGTAAACCAGAACCGCAACACCGATAAAGCACCCAATGAGCACGGCGCTGAGAACCGCGGAGAGCACATAACCCACGACACTCAGTACCAACGCTTGCATGGCGTTGTACTTGATGAAGGGGCGGTTCTTCTTATCCTCCAACA
The DNA here is from genome assembly GCA_030605705.1 of Thermoflexia bacterium. Lineage (GTDB taxonomy): Bacteria > Chloroflexota > Anaerolineae > B4-G1 > SLSP01 > JAUWHU01. The sequence continues at coordinate 5,899 of JAUWHU010000184.1, forward strand.
ACAGCACAATGATCGGGACTAGCGGGGCGAGGAGCCAACTGAGCAAAGCCCATAGCTTATCGTCATCCGTGATATCCATCTGAGGGGCAACCATTCCGGGTTCTTCCATTGCAAAAACTCCTTTTCTAAGAGAATGTGGATTTGAGAACAACTTTAACGACGAAAGTCAACTAACGTAATATTAAAGCAGAAATCAAAAAAAGTCAAGTGGAGTTAGTCTTCAGCGGTCAGCCGTCAGCGGATTGCTGATGGCGATTCGGCAGGTGCAAGGCTAAAAGATCCTACAACAAGTTGTGCTTCAGTAATAAGCCCTCCACCCATGCCAGAAATCTCAGCAGGGGTTTAGGCTCCAAACCTTCGGGCAACGGCTGGTGCTCGTTTGGGGCGTCATAAGGATGAAGATGCCATTCCCCGGCTTCCTGATCTATGCCAAAGATACGACGCTGGCCTTCAATCAATGCGAAGTGAAGTGAAGTAAAGAGAGCCTGACCATTCACCCAAGAAAACCTGGACAAATAAATCGTGGCGAATGTACAAACGCAAGGAAATGGTGAGGTCTGTACGCTCCACTTCCTCCACCCGCTGCACAAACCATACCCTATCCAGCGCTTCTTGCGCTTCCAGCAGCAGATCCGTTCTGCTATACACGCTCCGTTTCCTGCAATTCTTGAAGCTTACGCTTCATCATTTTCATCCCGCCTAGCGCCGTTTCCCAATCCATCGCATCCTGTTCCACGTCCCAAGTGTATCCCTTTTGCTGAACAACTCGACGTTCTGTGAATTCCTCAAAGGTCATTTCATATTTCTGGGTCAAGGTTCGGTCCAAACGGCGATGCCGTCTGAGACAACGCAGATACTCTGCCTCAAGCAAAGAACAAATCTTGCTATCCACGTCTCGCTCACCCCATAGCGGTTCCTCCAGAAACTGGCGCGTGCGTTCTCGTAATATCACTTCACTCATGGTTGTCACCTCCAATTCAATATCAGCTGCCCGCTACAGCCCTATTATAACTCATTCTACTTCCAAAAGCAAAAGTCGAGTTACAAGGGATGCGTTTCAGGATTAAGGCAAGTAAAGTGACTGGGGAACGTATCATCTCAATAAGTAGTGGTAAATAGCTGTGATCGGTCTCAGAGGCGGTCAGCGGACAGCGGATTGCCGACAGCGGATAACATCAAAGGCTCAACATCGTGTATAATCAAGGTATGGAGATTCATGCTCGTAACACCAACCGCGTGGTCGTGGGCCTCAGCGGCGGCGTGGATAGCGCAGTGGCAGCAGCGCTGCTCTTAGAAACCGGTTTCGAGGTGCAGGGGGTGGCCTTGCATCTTTGGCAGGCCCCTTTCGCAGCGGCCGGGAGCGACCCCATCGCGGGCGCGCAAGCCGTCGCCGTTGCCTTAGGGATTCCGCTCACGGTCGTAGACTTGCGCGCGCGTTTCTATCGTGAGGTGGTGCAGCCCTTCGTGGATGACTACGCGAAGGGCTTGACGCCCAACCCTTGCCTGTGCTGCAATCCCACGCTCAAATTCGCCGCGCTATTGGCCGCCGCCGACCAGGCCCGTGCCCGCTGGATGGCGACCGGTCACTATGCGCGCGTCGAGCGGCTCCCCGACGGGAGCGCGCGGCTGCTGCGCGCGCGCAGCTCCCGGAAAGACCAATCCTACGCTCTCTACCGCCTGACTCAAGACCAACTCACCCGCCTGCGCCTGCCCCTGGGCGAAGTGCGAGACAAAGCCGAGGTACGCGCGCTCGCCCGGCGCCGGCAGCTGCCCGGCGCGGAACAACGCGATAGCCAGGACCTCTGTTTCTTGCGCGGCGGGGACTATCGCCCCTTGCTCCGGCAGCTACGCCCGGACAGCCTGCGACCAGGTCCCATCCGCAGCGCAACAGGGGAAATCTTAGGAGAACACCGGGGACTGCCGTTGTACACCGTCGGCCAGCGTGGGGGATTGGGCATCGCCGCCGGAGAACGACTCTACGTCCTGGAGCTGCGGCCCCAGGACAACACCCTGATCGTCGGGCCGGCGCAGCAGCTGGAGCGCGGCGACTGCCCCCTGGAAGCCGTCACCTTCATCCAGGGAGCTCCCCCCACCCCGCACTTCGAGGCACCGGTGCGTATCCGTTACCAGTCGCCGCTCGTCCCCGCAACGATCCACATCCTGCCGGGGCAAAACGCTCACGTGACCTTCGGCGCACCGCAACGCGGCGTGGCCCCCGGCCAGTCCATCGTATTCTACCGGGGAGATGTCGTCCTGGGAGGCGGCGTGATCGCTCGCCGGGAAGTTGAGCGCGCCACGTTGCCATCTGTCAAAAAAAAGTTATAATTCAGAAAGGAAACAAATTAAATATCGGTGGGGAAGAGAGAGTGGAGATAGAGAGTGGAGATAGAGAGTAGGGATAGAGAGTAGGGATAGAGAGTGGAGATAGAGAGTAGGGATAGAGAGTAGAGATAGAGAGTAGAGATAGAGAGTAGAGATAGAGAGTAGAGATAGAGAGTGGAGGAGGATGGCGGTAGCCTATGACCAAAGCGCAAAATAACAACATCCGCATCCTGGTGGTAGACGATAGCGCGGACATCCGCGAGTTCCTGCAGGAGACACTGTTAGAACCCGCCGGATATCAAGTGTTAACTGCCAGTGATGGCACAGAGGGGCTGAAAATCGCGTTACAGGAACGGCCCGATCTGATGCTCCTGGATTACGAGATGCCCCGCATGAACGGCATTGAGATGCTGCACGCCCTCAACGAGCAAGGCGTCTCCATACCCACTATCCTGATAACCTCCTACGGTTCGGAATCCGTGGCCGTGGAGGTCTTCCGCCTGGGAGTACGTGATTACGTCCCCAAACCCTTCACCATTGACGATCTCCTGAGTTCCATAGAGCGCGTCCTGAAAGAGACTCGCCTGGAGCAGGAACGCGATGCCTTGTTACTACGGCTCCAGATCACCAACACGAAGCTGGGACAGCGGGTCCAGGAGCTCGATGTCCTCTACCAGGTGAGCAAATCTGTCAGCACACTGCGAGAACGGGGTAAGATCCTCGAACGCATCGTGGATGCGGCCCTCTACTTGACTGAAGCGCTGGACGGCGCTGTGGTCCTCCTGGATCCGGAAACGGGAAAACCGACACTCCGCGTGAGTCGTATGCGTTCGGGAGATAGCTGCAAGTCACCTGACGAAGAGCCTAACATCATGACCCAATCTCAAAACATAATGATAAATGTGCCTTTACAGATTGGGAACAAGGTACTGGGTGTGTTGATCGTCAGCAACAAGCGCAACCGGCAACCTCTCAATACGCGCGACCGGCGACTCTTGCACATGTTAGGGGACTACGCAGCCATCGCCATCGAAAACAGCCGGCTCTTAGCGGAGGTAGAAGCGCGACGAGAACGCGAGAAACGCGAGATGCGCACCCTGTTTGAACATTACGTCGCGCCGCCGGTGGTCAGCCGCATCTTAGAACAGGCCCAGAGCATCCGACCAGGAGGCCAACGGCAGATGATCTCAGTTCTCTTCGCCGACCTGCGGGAGTTTACCACCTTCAGCGCCGCAGCCTCCCCCGAAGCCTTGATTGCCGTGTTGAACCGGCACATCTCCGCAGCAGTCGGGGCCATTTTACAAGAGGAAGGCACGTTAGATAAATTCATGGGTGACGAGGTCATGGCCTTCTTCAACGCCCCTCTCCCCCAAGAAGCGTACGCCCTGCGGGCCGTGCGCTCCGCCCAGGGCATCTTAGCAGCGACGGCTGTCACGCACCAACAGCTGCCCGTTCACCAGCGTCTCACCTTCGGGGTCGGCATCAGCACCGGCGAAGCAATAGTGGGCAACGTGGGCACCCCCGACCTGGTCAACTTCACGGTGGTAGGGCCGACGGTGAACAAAGCACACATGCTCCAGGAATTGGCGCCGGCAGGCAAGATCCTCATCTGTCACCACACCTACGAGCTGGTACGGGAACACATCGTGGCGCGGGAACTGCCCCCCGTACACATCAAAGGCCAGGAACACCCCGAACCGGTCTACGAAATTATCTCGCCAACTTGAAACTCACCGATTTTTAACCTTCGATCTACGCAGGAGGTATCATCTCAATAATCCGGGGCATCTCGAGCAGGCCTTGCTCTTTTCTGCCACGAATTTCACGAATTAACACGAAAAAGAGAGGAAAATTCGTGAAATTCGTGGCTGATTTTTGCTGCTCCCCATGATTTGCCCCCACTTTTTGAGAAGATACCCCAGGAGAAACATCCCATGCCCGTATTTTTCGATGTGGAAACCCAAAACACCTTCCAGGAAGTCGGCGGACGCTACCCGGAACGCCTGCGCATTTCCGTCGTCGTGACCTACAACACGGTGGATCAGGCTTTCCACCGGTACACCGAAGCCGATGTAGCTGCCTTAGTGGAGGAGCTCAAAAACGCTGAGCTGGTCGTCGGTTACAATCTCTACGGGTTCGATTACCCCGTCGTCCAACGATACACTCAGGACATCGTCCTGAAAACGCTCCCCACCGTGGATATGATGCTGGAGATCCAGAAGCAACTCGGCTTCCGGGTCAAATTGGATTCGGTCGCGACCGCCACGCTGAAAATCAGCAAGAGCGCCGATGGGCTACAGGCCGTTCGATGGTGGCGCGAGGGACGCATTGAGGAAATCTTCACGTACTGCCAACAGGACGTGGAGGTCACGCGCCGCATCTACGAGTTTGGGAAGCAGTACCGCTACGTGCAATTCTACGACCGCCAGTACCGGCTGCAGAAAGTGCTGGTGAGATGGTAGCACGGCGAACTACAGAAAAACCGACCCATAAATTCAAAGTATGAACCACTTACACAAGTCTCGTTTTGTGACGGTAACTATCACGAAATGTGAGTATCTTAAGAACAGCGAGACGCAAGTCTACGACCAGTTAGCAAACAGCTTACACAAACAGACGTAGCTCTATCAGGGATACATTTCGCGCAATGAAAATTCGCCCGGATGTGTAATCATACGCTCAAAGCCTCCAGGGAATTCCCTGGAGGCTTTTTCTCATGGGCCGAAACGCTCTTCAGCCCCGGAGAATCTCATCCAAATCAATGTCGGCTGTGCTGTCGTAACGATAGTGCGCCGCCCCCACGCGCTCCTCAGGCCCAACGCCGATGGCGATCATCTGAGCCGCCAGCGCAGCCTCGACCCCGGCTTGCGCGTCCTCGACGACGGCGCAAGCCTCCGGCGAAATCCCCATCGCGTTTGCCGCGTAGAGAAACACATCGGGCGCCGGCTTGGCCACGGTCACGGTGTGCCCATCGGAAATGGCGTCGAAGAAATCCAGGATTCCCAGGCGCGCGAGCACCGTCCGAGTGTTCTTGCTAGCAGAACCGATGGCAACCTTGAAGCCGCGCCGCTTGATCTCCTCCAGCAGCTCCTGCGCGCCGGGGAGAAAATCATCGGGGGTGATGACTTCGAGCATTTTGACGTAATACCTGTTCTTACGCGCCATCATCTCCTGCATCTGCGCCTCGGTGTAACCGCCCAGCCGCTCCCCCAACAACAGCTCCAGGGACCTGCGGCGAGAGACGCCGCGCAGCTGCTCGTTATCTGCCCGCGTAAAGACGATGCCCTCTTCCTCCGCCAGTCGTTTCCATGCCTGAAAGTGATATTCCGCCGTGTCCGTGATCACGCCATCCAAATCTAAGATAAAAGCTTGCAAGTTAGTCACACTCATTTCTCCTTTAATGATGGTTGAGTCTACTGAAAAAACCAGGAATTTCACCACGGAGGACACAAAGTTTTCTTATTTTTCTCCGTGCTGTGGGCACTACCTGCCCACACTGCGCTCTGTGGTGAGATGACTTTTTTCAGGAGAGTGATGGTTGGCTCTACTGAAAAAACTACTTGAACCACCGAGGGCGCAAAGAACGCCAAGAAAAATTAAGGGAAAGATTGAGAATTTTGCGAAATCTCATCCAAAACATAAACAATTTGCAGATAGATTTTAAAAAACTTTGCGCCCTTGCGCCTTTGCGTTAAAAAGGAGTGGTAACAAATGTTCTGCCCCTATCAC
>JAUWHU010000479.1 GCA_030605705.1 Thermoflexia bacterium
TACCCGTTCGTTGTTTACCCCAGGGCCGCTCCGCAGGCTCAACCCGGACCCTGCCGTGCCGCTGACGCGCACGCGGCTCCCTATCCCGATCCCCTCTGTGGGCGAGGTCGGCGTCGGCGGGAGGGCGGTGGGCAAAGGAGTCGGCGTCGCTGTCCAGAGCTCTGCCGTGGGCAGTGGCCCGGCGGGGCGGGGCGGCTCTTGTAAGAGCAGCCGGGCACCGGCGAGCAGCGCCAGACTCCCGCCCAGGAGGAGCAGGTATCCCCAATATGGCCTTTTCACCCGCGAATTTTGAATCTCGCTCATGGGTTTATTATACTATTGGTGTGGGGAAGGGGCAACTTGAGAAAAGGGAGGGATTTCATTTAGGAATTTCACCACAGAGAACACAGAGTCTTTTTGTGTCTGCCTTGAAAATAAATTAGTGACTGGTGATCAGTGATTGGGTGCTAGCTGTGGCCGGTTTCCCGACCGAGCCACTTAGCCCGACGGGCATGATCGGCGTAGTAGAGTTGTTCCCGAATAAACGAAACCAGGAATTGGACGCGGATTTTCACGGATTACACGGATATTTTTGTAAGAAAACAAGGAAAAAATCCGTGTTGATCCGTGGTATCCGTGTCCAAAAGCTTACTGTTTTTATTGAGGAACAACTCTAGTAGCAAAGAGCGCGATATGGAAATAGTGCGAATTGGCACTACTGTAAGTCGTGGCTACTGTGCCCGGCCACAGCTGCGTAGAGGGGGCATTTCCCATATCATCATTTTTAGGGTATAATCTTTTATTAGTGTTCCTCCACGGCTTTTGATGGAGGAGCGGAGTGTTGTTCAAGGGGAGGTGATTGCAGAGCCAATAGTAAAACAGCTGTCCGTTGAAGATAATACCATTTTCAATTTAACATATTTAGGAGGAGAATCGTGAAACACAAGTCCCTATTAGCTTTAGTGACACTGGTTGTTCTGTTCAGCATGGTGTTGGCCGGTTGTGGGCCTACGGAGGAACCGACCGAGGTGGTGACCGAAGAACCCGTCGCCGCTTTCGAGCCAATGGTTGTCGCCGCTTCTGACTGTGACTACGGCGGCTTGATCAAGGAAATCGCCGCTCTCGACGAGCACACTGTGCAGTTCACCATGTGCGTACCCGACCCGGCCTTCCCTTCCAAAGCTGCCTTCTCCGCTTTCTCCATCCAGCCCACGGAATGGATCGAGCAGGCCGCGGCCTCCGGGGAAATCCTGGAGAAGCCCGTCGGTACCGGCCCGTACGTGATGGATGCCTGGAATCGCGGCGATAGCATGGTCTTCAAACGCTTCGACGACTACTGGGGCGATAAGGCCAAGACCGAGACGCTGGTTTTCCGTTGGAGCACCGAGGGCGCAGCCCGTCTGTTGGAGCTGCAATCCGGCACGGTGGACGGCATTGACAACCCCAGCCCTGATGACTTTGACGTCATCCGCGACGACGACAGCCTGAGCCTGGTCAAGCGCGAGGCTTTGAACATCTTCTACGTCGCCACGACCAACACTTTTGAACCATGGGGAGATATCCGCATTCGCCAGGCGTTAGCCCTAGGCATTGATCGCCAGCGGATCGTGGACAACTTCTACCCCGCCGGTTCCGAAGTGGCTTCACACTTCACCCCCTGCGCAATCCCCAACGGCTGTGTTGGTGATGCGTGGTACGACTTTGATCCCGCAGCCGCGAAGGCGTTGCTGGCAGATGCCGGCTACCCCGATGGCTTCGAGACCACCATCTACTACCGCGACGTGTTCCGCTCCTATCTGCCTGAGCCAGGGCTGGTCGCCACCGACCTGCAGGCTCAGCTGCTCGCAAACCTCGGCATCAAGGCCGAGATCGAGGTGATGGAGTCGGGCGCGTTCATCGAGGAATCCAACGCCGGTCGTTTGGACGGCATCTACTTGCTGGGCTGGGGCGCGGACTATCCGCACGTCACCAACTTCCTGGACTTCCACTTCTCCGCGATGAACCCCCAGTTTGGCGATCCCTATCCCGAGATTTACGAGAAGCTGCAGCAAGCCGCGCAGATCGCCGATCCTGCCGAGGCCAAGCCACTCTACACCGAGGCCAACGACGCGGTCCGTGAGTTCGTGCCGATGGTGCCGATCGCCCATGGTGGTTCTGCCGTGGGTTACAAGGCCGATGTGACGGGCGGGCACGCCAGTCCATTGGGCAACGAGTACTTCGCGGTGGTGGATCCCGGCGGACGGGACACCTTCGTTTGGATGCAGAACGCCGAGCCGATCTCGCTCTACTGTAACGACGAGACCGATGGCGAGTCGCTGCGGGCCTGCGAGCAGACGCTGGAACCCCTGCTGTCGTACGAAATCGGTGCCACGGCGGTCAATCCCGGCCTCGCTACCTCCTGTGACCCCAACGCTGACCTCACCGTCTGGACCTGCCACTTGCGCGAAGGCGTCAAGTTCCACGATGGCTCAATGTTAGATGCCAACGATGTCGTGATGTCCTGGGTCGTGGCCTGGGATGCAGCTCACCCGCTGCACATCGGCAACACCGGCGCGTTCTCCTACTTCACCTACCTCTGGGGCAACCTGCTGAACGTTGAGGAGTAGACCCTGTTTAGCCGACACCGGCTAACGTAACCACAACGCGGGATGGTACACCCATTCCATCCCGCGTTGTCTTTGTTGTTGAAAAAACCAAGAATTTCACCACAGAGCCACGGAGAACACAGAGAAAATCCTAAAAACTCTGATATCGTGATGTT
>JAUWHU010000383.1 GCA_030605705.1 Thermoflexia bacterium
CTGCCACGAATTACACGAATTTCACTAATTTCCCTCTCTTTTTCGTGTTAATTCGTGAAATTCGTGGCAGATTTTTGCTACGCCCCATGATTTGCCCCCCATTTTTTGAGAAAATACAGGCCAAATAACAGCAAAATTATACTCTCGAATCGCAGTGTGGCAATGAGCCGCTGTGCCGCTGAGACGCTGGGACGCTGGGACGCTGAGACGCTGGGACGCTGAGACGCTGAGACGCTGAGACGCTGAGACGCTGCCTTACCGCCAGTCCACCGTCGTGACGCGGCCTTCGCCGGTGATGGGGATGGACATCTTCTCGCCTTGCTGGAGCAGCTGCAAGTTATCTCGCTGGATGAAGACGAGGGCTTGCTGATCGGGGCTCCAAACCCAGAGGGGAATCTCAATGCCCGTTTCGCCCTCGGCGGGATAGAAACAGCTGCGGTTGGAGCCGTCGCGATCCACTGTACACAAAATGTAGCTGCTGAGTTGGCTCTGGTAGGGGACGTTGGCCTTCCCGAAGAGCAAGGTCTCCCCATCGGGGCTGAACTGCGGCGCGGCCCACATCCCCACCTCAGAAGCGATCTCGGTGCTGTAAGCGCCCGTCGCCGCGAGGATCCACAGATCGAACACGGGACTTTCCTCCGGGTTCCCCGCACCGGGCGCGGGGCCGTGAAGGATGGTGGCGATGAAGCCGCCGTCGGGCGACCACGCCAGACCCGGCGACCAGGCCCAGCTACTGTAGGTGCGGTAGGCCGGGAAGCGCGCCAGGGGCAGCCGCTCGCGCTGCGCCAGCGTGACCACGCCGACTTCCTCCGGGGTGGCGTAGGCCAGCGCAGCGCCCGTGGGCGACCACGCATAGCGCGTGCCCCACCAACCGTATCCGCCGCCCGCCTCCGGCTTCAGAATCTCGCGCTTGCTGATGAGTCTGTCCCTGCTTGACAAGCCTGCCACCCAGAGGTCGTTCCGCCCGCGCCAGCCGGGCGCGCGCTCCGTGGGTTCCGCCGTCGTCCAGGCGATCTTCTCGCCATCAGGTGACCAGCCGGCCCAGATAACATCGTCGAGTTCCAGAGGCACGGGTGCGGCACTGGCCTCGGTGGTGTATATTAACCATAGCGCGTTGAAATGTTCGCCCTCGGTGACGACACGGGTGAAGAGCAGCCGCGTGCCGTCAGGAGAGAGTGCGAACACGCGCCCGGCCAAATCCCCGCAGGCAGTGAGACGGCGATGATTGGCGGTGCTGCTGCGCATCACCCAGGCATCCTGGTGCTCCAGGTAAGCCAAGGTCCCGGTGATGCTGGCTGTCGTGGCTTGAGGGCGCGTGCCGATGAGCCGCACCTCGTCCTGGGGCGGCCGGGTGATGGTGTCTTGCACCAGGGCACGCTCCTTCTCCACGCCGTCCTCCAGAAGAATACGGGTGACGCGCTCTCGCACGCCGGCCTGCCCGACCTGCAGCAAGCGCGTTTCTCCTTCGGGGATCGTGGCGTCACGCACCACCTGCCGTTCGAAGGGGAGAGTCTCCGTGACCGTTTCCCAGCGCTCCAGGACGCGGGTGACGGTGATGGTCATGCCGTTCTGTATCTGCGCCGTCTCCGGCGGTTGGAGGCGGTCGAGGCCCTCCAGCGTGACGTCCGCTTCGACCAGCACCTCTCGCACCGTCCCGGCCCTGGTCTCTAAGGCGCGACGTTCGCCATCGGCGACGATGAAAACCCGGTCCGGCAGGGTGGGGAGCGGGTCGCAGCCGGTGAAGAGCAGCGTGAGCAGCAGACCCAGTCCCGCCAGCAGCACGGGGAGGCCAACACGACATGGGAACGTTGGAACGTTAGAACGTTGGAACGTTAGAACGTTGGAACAGGTGAATTTCCTTTCACGGGTCACGAATCACCTCCAGGCTCTCCCGTGACGAAGTTGCTGGCCTCCTCACGGGTTTTGATCTCCCCCGCGGCTTGCGCTTCACGCAGCTGGGCCAGCAAGCGCCCGATGTCTGGCCCTTCGGGAATTCCCATTGCCAGCAGATCGTGCCCGGTGAGTAGCAGCGGCGGCGACACTACTTCTTCCTGGTGGTGGAAGTAATCCTGCAGCAGCGTCTCGGCGACCATGAGACAACGTTGCCAGTAGTCGCGTTCCAGCTGTGGCCCCCAGATAGCCAGCGTATCGGCCAGCG
>JAUWHU010000013.1 GCA_030605705.1 Thermoflexia bacterium
GCTGAACTCTTTGCCCGCTGGCGTGAGGCAGAGAACATCAGCGATGACGAACTAGCGGCGAAACTACTCCAACCCTATTACGCCGTTCCCAACAAGCCGCCCCGCTACTATCAAGAAACCGCCATCAACCGCGTCGTGCAAGCCATTCTGCAAGGCGACCGGCGCGTACTCCTGACCATGGCCACCGGCACCGGCAAGACCTTCGTGGCCTTCCAGGTCGCCTGGAAGCTCTGGAGTGCCGGCTGGAACGCCACCGGACGCTTCGGCAAGCCCAAAATCCTCTTTCTCTCTGACCGCAGCGTGTTGGTGAACGTGCCCAAAGATGGCATTTTCGCCCCCTTCAACGAAGCCCGCCACAAGAGTCAGGGCGAGGCTGTCAAGAGCCGGGAGATGTACTTCGCTCTCTACCAATCCCTCGCCGCCGATGAGCGCCGCCCAGGATTGTACAAGGAGTACGCGCCAGACTTCTTTGACCTCATTATTGTGGATGAGTGCCACCGGGGCAGCGCTCGTGATGATAGCAACTGGCGCGAAATCCTCGAATACTTTGAACCGGCTTCTCAGTTGGGCATGACCGCCACCCCCCTCCGTGATGACAACCGCGATACTTACGCCTATTTTGGCGATCCCATCTATACCTACAGCCTGGCCCAGGGTATTGAAGACGGCTTTCTCGCGCCTTATCGGGTTCACGATACGCGCACCAACGTGGACATCTACGGCTGGCGACCGCAGCATGGACAACTGGCCCGCGACGGCGAACCGATCCCCGACCAACTCTATACCACCAGGGACTACGAAGCGACCCTGGTGCTCAAGGAGCGCAGCGAAACGATTGCCAAGTACTTGACCGACTACCTCAAAAGTACCAACCGCTTTGCCAAGACCATCGTCTTTTGCGTGGATCAGGAACACGCGGCCCGGATGCGGCAAGACCTCTACGACCTCAATACCGACCTGACCCAGCGCCACCCCGATTACATCGTGCGGATCACGTCCGCCGAGGGGGATGTGGGCGCCATGCACCTGGATCACTTCATGGATCCTGAAAACCCGATGCCCGTGATCACTACTACCTCCAAACTCCTCACCACCGGCGTGGATGTGCCCACCTGCAAGAACATCGTCCTGGCCCGCGTGATCAACTCGATGACCGAGTTCAAGCAGATCATCGGGCGTGGCTCCCGTGTGGATACCGATCACGAAAAGTTCTTCTTCACCATCCTGGATTTCACCGGCAGCGCGATGGCCCGCTTTGCCGATCCCGAGTTTGATGGCGAGCCATTGCCGGATAACGGCAGCGGCCAGGGACGTAGCAGCAAAAGCGGCGGCAGCGGCATCCCGCGCCCCACGTATTACGTGGATGGCATACACGTGGAGATCGTCGCCTCGATGGTCTACGAATTGGATCCCAACGGACGCCGCCTCAACGTGACCCGCTACGTGGATTACGCCGGCGACCAGGTTCGCACGCTCTACACCGACTACGACACGCTGCGCGCGGCCTGGGCTAAGCCGACCCTGCGCGCCGAGGTCATCGAGAAGCTGAAGAACCGGGGCATTGATCTCGATCAGTTACGCAAAGTGGCCCAGCAGCCCGACGCCGATCCCTTCGACTTGCTTTGCCATCTGGCATTCCAGACGCCGCTCCTGACCCGCCGCGAGCGCGCCACGCGCTTCCGGCAGCAGCAAGCCACTTTCCTGGCGCAATACCGGCTCGAAGCCCGCACCATCCTTGAAGAGCTACTGCGGAGCTATGCTGAACACGGTCTGGCACAGTTCAAACTACCCGACGCGCTCCAAATCGCCCCCATCTCTGACCACGGCAACCTGCTCGAAATCGCCGCCCACTTCGGCGGCCCGGAACCGCTCAAGCAGGCGTTGGCGCATTTGCAGACGTTGTTGTATGCAGCGTGAAATGTAAAACGTGAGGAGTGAAGAGTGAAACGTGTGGCATGAGACGTGAGGCGTAGAAACGTGAAGCGTGAGGGGGGAAGACGTGAAGCGTAGAAACGTGATATGTGAGGCATGAAAGGATCTTGACGATGGAACTTGAAACTATTTTACAGGAATTGACGACGTTCACTGTGGGGGAATTCCCTCGCGCGGCGCTGGAGGCGGCCATTGCCCAGCAGGAAGCCATCACGCCGCACTTGCTCGAGGCATTAGAGGATGCGCCGCGCCTGCTGGCGCGGATGGAGGCCGAAGGAGACTACATGCTGCCTCTCTATGCCTTCTTCCTACTGGCCCAATTCCGGGAAGAGCGGGCCTATCCGCTGCTGGTGAACTTCTTCTCTCTTCCCGGCGAAAGCCCCCTGGACGTGACCGGCGATTTTGTCACCGAAGACCTGGGATCGGTGCTGGCCTCGGTCTCCGGCGGCGATATGACGCTCATGAGACATCTGATAGAGAATCCCCAGGTCAACGAATATATCCGTTCTGCTGCCTTAAGCGGCCTCGTGTGCCTGGTTGCCCATGACTTGCAGCTCCGTGACGAGGTTATGGCCTATTTCCAGCACCTGCTTCAGGGCGGTTTGGAGCGGGAATACTCTTATGTGTGGGAAGGTTTACTGAGTTGTTGTTGTGATCTCTACCCGGAGGAAGTCATTGACGATCTCCGGCAGGCTTTTGCTGACGATCTGGTGGACGATGTGAGCTGGGCTGAACATAACCTGGCGCAACGCAAGGAAGCCGTCCTCGCGGACTTGCAACAAGATCGTCATTACCAGCTCATCAATGATAC
>JAUWHU010000322.1 GCA_030605705.1 Thermoflexia bacterium
CCCCCCACGGCGAGCGCGGCCAGCGTCGCCAACAACAGGCTCAGCCACAGCGGCAGAGCGGCGGTAGAAACTTTGATCACGAACGCGCCGAAAGCCCCGGCTAACATCATGCCTTCGATACCGATGTTGATAATGCCGGAGCGCTCGCACAGAATGCCGCTGAGAGCGCCGAGGATTAGGGGAACGGCGGCGCGCAGGGTGAAATTGAGCGCGCTGATGCCGAAGAAGGCCCGCAAGGGAACCATGCCGATGTCGGTCTTATCCACCACCACCGCGACCAGAAAGAGAACTATGATCAGCGCCACGCTACCGCGAGAGGTGAACTTCGTGATCGCCGTAAGGATGTTTCGTGTTTTAGCTGGCATCGCGCGCCTCCTATACCCCACCCCAGCCGGAAGAGACCTTAGCCTGCTGTAGCTCCTCTTCTGCGGTAGGCTTACGCATCCGGTAGAAAGTGCGGATGATCTCCGGGGCCGCGACGAAAGCCAGCACTAACGCCTGCACGATCTGGATGATCTCCCCCGGTACGCCGGAATCAAATTGCATTTTGCTGGCCCCGCCGTAAAGCCCCCCCATCAAGAAAGAGGCTAAGACCACGCCCAGGGGGTGCGTCTGCCCCAGCAGCGCGATCGTGATCCCCTCAAAACCAACGCTGCCGCTGAACTCCGGCGCGAATTTGTAGTTGAGGCCCAGCGTTTCCACGGCTCCTGCCAGGCCCGCCAGCCCTCCGGCGATGGCCATGGAAAGAAGCACCGTCCGCTCCACACGAATGCCGGCATAACGGGCTGCGTGGGCATTTTTCCCCACGGTGCGTATCTCGAAGCCTAACGTCGTTTTCTGCAAAACCCACCAGACCAGTACCGCCATCGCCAAAGCCAGGAACACACCCCAATGCACGCGGCTGAAGACCTGGGGCAAGAATTGCGGGATGCGCGCGCTCATAAACACGTCGCGCGTCTCAGAAATCGGGCCGGCGCTGGGATCGTACAGCGGGCCGGGTATCTGGCCCTCGGTTCCGCCAGCGTAGACGGTCCACCCAACAAAGAGCGAGGCGATGTAGTTGAGCATGATGGTGGTGATCACCTCGTGCGCCCCTTTCCAGACCTTCAGCCACCCGGCGATCGCGCCCCACAGCGCGCCGCCCAGAACCCCGGCCAGCAGAGCCAACGGCAGGTGGATGATCGTGGGGCAGCCCTCGAGGTGTACGCCCACGGCCACGGAGCAGATCGTCCCCATCAGGAACTGGCCCGAAGCGCCGATGTTGAACAATCCGGCTTTGAAAGCAAAAGCCACCGAAAGTCCGGTGAGAATAAAAGGCGTCGCTTTGCGAATGGTGCGTGAGATTGCGCCCAGGCTACCGAAAGCCCCCTGGAGCAACCCGCCGTAAGCTTCCAGCGGATTGTCGCCGGAGAGTAGCATCACAATGGCCCCGGTCAATAAAGCGGTAAAAATAGCCAATGCGGGCACGCGTATGGTTCGCATCATTGCTTCAAGAAAGGAAGATGACTGCGCCTTCTTAGATTCTTCCATAAAAAGCCCCTCTCTTAAATTGTTAAACGCTCAGACCGCCGGGATTTACCAGGTGATGCTTTTTGGCATAGGGGCAAAAGTCGCACTTACACTGCTCCTAGCCCCCGTCCCCGGGGGCGTCCTAGGCGCGAGTTTCCTCGCAAATCCGCCCCCGGGGACGGGGGCTTAGAGCCTTTGGGAATAGACGTGTCACTTTTGCCATAGTGCGCTTTTTGATAATTCCGAATGGCACATAACTGAGTCTACTGAAAAAACCGGAGTTTTCACCACGGACCGCAGGTGTGGGCAGGCAGTGCCCACCGCACAGAGATTTTAAACTTAACGTTCGGAAAATCAACTTTTTGACACGCAGTGTTAAATATTTTTACACTAAAACTAATCTTTCTCAGTGTCATGGGCACTGCCTGCCTACACTCCGTGTCCTCTGTGGTGAGAGGCCCTTTTTTCAACGGAAATCTAAACCAAACGGGGAGGAAGTTGCCGGCGCAGCTTCCTCCCCTGGTACATCAAAGTTTAGTAGCCGGTGGAGATTGAGCCATCCTTGAGGCCCGCGTCAATGCGAACCAGGTCATCCTTCACGTCTTGAGGAATCTGAGCCTCAAAGTCGTGGAAGGGAGCCAGACCGGCGCCACCGAAGTAGTTGCCTCCGAGGAACTTATCTTCCTGCGCCATGGTGACCAGGTCTACCACGCCAGGCTTAATCAGCTTCATGGCGCTGGAGATCAGGCAGGGGTGCGCGCCGGGCACGGTCTCCCACTGGTCGGTGTCCACACCGATGCAGTAGACGCCCTCGCGCGTGGCCGCCTCTTCCAGACCACCGTTGCCGGTCATACCACCGGCGGCGAAGATGACGTCCGCGCCCTGGTCAATGGCCTGGGCGGTCGTCGCCGCGCCCCACTCCGGGTCGGTGAACGCCTGGCTGATCTCGCCAGGGTGATAGGTGGAGATGACCTTGATGTCGGGGTTGATCGCGAGCGCGCCGGCCTCGTATCCTTCCTTGAAGGCTACGACCGGCGGAACCAGATCGGTGCCCAACACGGCAGCGATGGTGCCGCTCTTGGACATGTGAGCCGCCAACGCCCCCGCCAGGTAACCGGACTGATCCTCGTGGAAGATCAGGCCCGTCAGGTTGGGGAGCGCCTCGACCTGGTACTGATCCACGCCGATGAAGTCAATGTCCGGGTACTCATTCGCCATCTTGATCGTGGCGTCGCCCAGGGCGAAGCCCACGGTGACGATGACATTGTACCCTTCATCAGCAAATTGACGTATGTTGTCCTCGTAGTCCTTCGCGTCCTTGGTCTCGATGTACTTGACCTCGGCGTTGAGGGCTTCGCCGGCTGCCTGCACGCCTTCCCAGGCAGACTGGTTGAAGCTGCGGTCGCTCACACGGCCCACGTCTGTCACCAGGCCGATCTTGAACGCCTTCTCCTCACCACCGCCGCCACAAGCCGCCAGCAACATGCTGGCCAGCAACATCAGACTGACTAAAGCCCACAGATTCTTACGCATGTTATCTACTCCTCCTGTAGAAAGTTGTAATGTGAAAATCTTACCACACTGCTATCTGCGACAATCCATTAGTTTTGTTGGTTCAGGCATCACCTCCTTAATTCAGAGAATTTGCGGGGCGAACTGACGCTCCTACTACACATTATACCCCCAGGCAGCCAAAGCCGCAATCGCGCCGATAGTCGAGGGGGCGTTTCAGGAGTGACACGTCTACTCCCAAAGGCTCCAAGATCCCGTCCCCGGGACGCCCCCGAGACGGGGGCTGGGAGCAGTCCAGCAGGAGCGTGATTTGGAAATCGCGGCTACTTTTCAGCGTGCGCGCACGTCCCCTCCGCCCTTCCTCAAACCGGCAGGGCCTCAACCGGTTCCAGTACCTCCTCACTCACTTTCGTGAAGACCAACACCTCGTCCTCCAGATTCACCTGGATGTGAGCGCCGGCCGGGAACTCCCCGCGCAGCAGGCTGACGCTCAACGGACTCTCCATGTACCGTTGAATGGCCCGCCGCAAGGGGCGCGCCCCGAACTGTGGGTCGTATCCCTGCTCAGCCAGCCAATGCTTGGCCGCCGGCGACAGGCTCACCGTCAGGTCGTACTCGCTGAGTCGCTCCTGGACCTCGCGCAGCTGCAAGTCCACGATCTGCTCCACCTCGACCAACGTCAGATTGGCGAAGACGATGATCTCGTCCACACGGTTGATGAATTCAGGCCGGAAGGTCTTCTTGAGAGCCGAGAGCACGCGGCGACGCGCCTCATCCTCTTCAGCATCGCTGTTACGGACGAAACCGATAGTACCACCGCTCCGCAGGTACTCCGTCCCCACGTTCGAGGTCATGATGATGACCGTGTGGCGGAAATCCACCACGTGGCCCTGCCCGTCGGTGAGGCGGCCCTCATCTAAGATTTGCAACAAGGCATTCCAGACGTCGGGATGCGCCTTCTCCACCTCATCGAAAAGGACCACCTGGTAAGGGCGACGCCGGATGGCCTCGGTGAGCTGCCCGCCCTGGTCATAACCAACGTAACCGGGCGGCGCGCCAAAGAGACGGGAGACGGTGTGACTTTCGCGGTACTCGCTCATATCTATCCGCAGCAAAGCCTCCTCGTCATCGAAGAGGAAAACCGCCAGGGCCTTCGCCGTCTCCGTCTTCCCCACGCCCGAAGCACCTAAGAACAGGAAGGTACCGATGGGATGATGCGGGTCCTGTAGTCCGGCCCGCGCGCGGCGGATGGCGTCAGCGATGGCGTGGAGGGCCTCATCCTGCCCGATGATCCGCTGCTGCAGCAACTCTTCCATCCGCAGTAACTTATCAGCCTCGGTCTCCAGCACCTGGGTGACGGGGATGCCTGTCCAGGCAGAAACCACGTCCGCGATATCTGTAGCCTCCACAGTCTCATCGAGCTGGTGAGCGTCCATCCATTGGTCGCGCCGCTTGTCGAAACTCTGCTCCAAACGCAGACGCTGGGTCTTGATATCGGCGGCGCGCTCGTAATCGCGGGAATCGCCGGCGGCCTCCTCCTCGCTGCTCAAGCGGCGAATCTCCGCCTCCATCTGCTTGAGATTGGGCGGCAGGGTGTAGAGCGTGACCCGCAATTTGGCGGAGGCCTCATCCATCAGATCCACGGCCTTGTCGGGCAGGTGACGGTCAGTGACGTAGCGCTGAGACAGCCGCGCCGCCGCGACAAGCGCGCCGTCGGTGATGCAGACCTTGTGGTGCGCCTCGTAACGGTCGCGCAGGCCCTTCAGCATCTCGATAGTATCCTCCACCGAGGGTTCTTTCACGAAGACCGGGGCGAAACGGCGTTCTAAAGCGCCATCCTTTTCGATGTACTGGCGGTACTCGTTCAGCGTCGTCGCGCCGACGCACTGCAACTCGCCTCGGGCCAACGCCGGCTTGATCATGTTGGAAGCATCCAACGCGCCCGACGCATTGCCCGCGCCCACCACCGTGTGCAGCTCATCAATGAAGAGGATGATCTCACCGGCGGCACGCTGTACCTCTGCCAGGATATTCTTCAAGCGTTCCTCGAACTCGCCGCGAAAGCGGGTACCGGCCACCAATCCGCCCATGTCTAATTGCAACACGCGCCGACCCTTGAGGATTTCGGGGACATCATCATCGGCGATTTTCTGGGCCAGCCCTTCCGCAATGGCAGTCTTGCCCACGCCCGGCTCGCCAATGAGAACAGGGTTGTTCTTGGTGCGGCGGGCTAAAATTTGGATCACCCGCATGATCTCCGTGTCACGCCCGACGACCGGATCTAGCAGCTGTTCGCGCGCCATTTGGGTCAGATCGCGAGTGTATTTTTCCAAAACGCGATATTTGGATTCAGCCCGAGGAGAGGTAACGCGCTTCCCGCCCCGCAACTTCTTGACCGCCTCCACCGCGCGCTCGTGGGTGATATTGAGTCCCTGCAGCAAGCGCACGACGGGCGCGTTGCGCTCGTGCAGCATGGCTAAGAAGATATGCTCGGTGGATATGTACTCATCCTTCAGAGTGTTCGCCTCGGTCCGCGCCAGGTCCAGCACTCGCTTGACACGCGGGGTGATGAAAACCTGTTGTCCCCCGCGCGCGCCGTAAATCCCCGGACGGGAAGATTTGCGGAGCATATTATCTAACTGTGAGGCGATGGCCGCCGGGTCTGCACCCATCTCGGTGAGCAAGGCGGGCACGGTGCCCTCCTCTTGATTGAGCAAGGCTAACAGAAGATGTTCCACATCCACTTGGCTGTGTCCGTACTCGGTCAGCAGCGAAACGGCACGCTGCGCGGCCTCCTGTGCTCGTTCTGTAAAACGATCAAAACGCATCATAGTCGTCCATCCCTCCAAAGTCAGCGAAAAGGCGAGAAAGCGAGTCAGCGAGAAAGCGATAAAGCGAAAAAGCGAGAAGGCGAAAAGGCAAGAGAGCGAGAAGACGGTCAGGGGTCAATGGCTGCCAGTGCCTGCTGTGCTGCGGCCTGTTCGGCGGCGCGCTTGCTGGAGCCGTGCCCCTCCCCTGCCACACGCTCGCCCAAAAGCACTTGAGCGGTAAACATTTTGGCGTGATCGGGGCCGGATTCAGCGACGATACGGTAGGTGGGCGTCCCCCCACCCTCCGCCTGCGCCCACTCCTGGAGGCGGGATTTGGCGTCCACATAGGATTCGGCACTCAAGATCGCCTCGGTCTCCTGGGCAAACCACGGTTCCAACCGCGACCAGACGACCTCCAGGCCACCATCTAAGTAGAGCGCGCCCACGGTTGCCTCCAGGGCATCGCAGAGATTCGCATCTCGCTCCTGCCCCCCGTTGGCCTGTTCCCCATGCCCCACGCGCAAGGCCGGCCCCAGCCCCAGCTCACGGGCCAGGCGGGCCAGGCTGGCGGTACACACCAACGTCGCCCGCAGACGGGTCAAAGGCCCCTCGGAAAAGTTGGGAAACCGTTCATAGAGCCAGGCCGCGACCAGGAAATCAAGGATGGCATCGCCCAAAAACTCCAGCCGCTGATTGTGTCGCTCCTCGCCGCCCTCTTCAGGGTGCTCGTGGGCATAGGAGGGGTGCGTCAGCGCCAGACGCAGCAGCGGCGGCTGCCGAAATGTGTATTCCAAATGACGTTGGATCTCAGCCACGGGACTGTCAGAATCGGACATACGGGCGTCGTCTCCGGTTATAGGTCTGTTATCATTATAGCACACGCCAGTGGGGTGAATAGTGAAGGGGAATATGAGGAGGGGAAAAGAAAAGAGAGATATAGGGAGTAGGGAGTAGGGAGTAGGAAGTAGGGAGTAGGGAGTAGGGAGTAGGGAGTAGGAAGTAGGGAGTAGGGGAATAGGAGTGTGGGAGCAAGACGCAAAAAGGACGCCCCCTATCTCAGGCAGCGTCCTTCGGCGGAGTGCTTCTAAAAAACTCTCACCATAAACTTTCCCAGGCGCGGCTGGAGGCAGCCACCATACGTCCGATGCCAGGGGAAGTGGGATAGACAAAGGCCAATGAATTCAAAACACGGCGATTGCGTTCTACGTAAGGCAAGATTTGCCCGTTGGTCATGCCCCAGTCGGCAGGATTTTCGACAATCTCGTCCATGGAGGACTCGTATTCACTCAAGAGGTCGTCGGGGATGGGGTAGCCCAGGGCCAGCAAGGAACCGATCTCCTTGACCCGCCGCTCCAGCAAGATCAGCCGCATTTCACCGCGCTGCTCCTGGGGGACGAGGGCCAGTCCCGCGCTTTCCGAGGCGCGCTTCACCCCATAGAGAGGCTCGCCGGGCAGGCTGCCCCCGGCGACAAAGGCGATTCCCAGCACGCCAAACAGCAGCACAACGATGAGCGCCAGGGACATGGCGTGACGCAAGCGCGGGCGCATCTGAAAGACGAACC
>JAUWHU010000289.1 GCA_030605705.1 Thermoflexia bacterium
GACCCGGAACCAGGAGTGGTTTCAAAACCGGCAGACTGAACTGGAAAACCGGGCCGCAGCCGCCCTATCCACTCAGGCCGGCAACGTCGCCGGCGACCGCAAGGGCGCGCTGCTCAGCGCGTTCGACTACGTTGACGCCGTGCGCGCGGGTCTGGCCGACAACAAGATCTCGCCGGCCGAACTAGCCAACATCGCACAGCTGGGGGCCAATGCCAGCGCCAGCCTGAGCGCCCACGGCGGCCCACAACTGCAACAGTTCTCCGGCTCGATCAACGACATCACCGGGCAGCTCGCGCGGGGGCAAATGCCTCAAGCCAAAGCCAACATGGGGAACCTGGAGAGGGCGCTGGGAAACAGGCCATCCCGGCCGTAGCGGCACTGCTGCTATCGCGGCCCACGCCGGTTGAAAAGAAACGGGGGGACGAGACACGTCCCTCCGTTTCTCGTTGCCGGCCGGCTGATTGGCTCGACGGCATCCAGTGCATTTGTGCGTTTTGCGCAATGTGGGTATAATGAGAATGCTGCTTTATCCAAAGTACGTCAAAGAGAAATGTGTTACTTTTTCTGTTTGGCCAAAACACCCTTACCTGGGATTTGGAGTCCTCGTTGAAACATTATCGAATCCTGTTCGTAGTGCGACGCAATTCCCTCGAACGATCGCTGCTGCCGGTCTTACGGCAGAAATATGAGGTGCTGCTTGCTCATGGGCGCAAGGAAGCTATGGCAGCTCTGGCGACTCGAACGCCGGACCTCGTGTTGATTGATATTCCCTCGATTCGTTTCAACTTAGATCGTTTCTATAACGACCTGAAAGCTCAAAACTCTTGTATCCTGCTCTTCCTCTTACTGGGAAAAGGGATGCGGCTGGATAAGCTGCCCAAGACCAACGGGTTTCTACGTCATTCCTTTTCAACTCGGCAACTGCTCAACCGCCTGGCCCGTATTCTCCCCCAACGTGATGGCGAGACGGTTGAGTGGCATGGTTTGCGGCTAAATCACGGTGCGCGTTCCCTGGCCTGGGACACGGAGGAGTTTTTCCTGACGCCCAAACAGGTGGCCCTGCTGGAGGCGTTCTTGCTCGCACCGGAAAAGACACTTTCCCGCGCGTACTTAATGCGAGAGGTCTGGGGAACGGACTACCTGGGAGATACCCGGACGTTGGACGTGCATGTACATTGGTTACGCAAAGCATTGCGGAGCTTAGACGCACCATTCCGCCTGGTGACACAACGGGGGAAAGGGTATCGTCTGGTCTCGCTGGACGAAGAGACTTAGGGGTTCAGAGCGCACCAGCAAACACCCTTGATTTGCAAGCGCATCCCGCGGGGTCGGCTGCAACGAATGGGTCGGCAGGAGCTTGTCCTGAGTCCTTGAAGGATCAGCGATGGCATTGCCGACCATGACTTGACCGCCTGCTTTATTTTTGCCCAGCAACCTGCCTCCGCGTGACATCTCGGATGCACCGGCTAGCTCGTACTAAGTTGCAGACCTCCAACCGGTACCTCCAGAATTTTTACTTCGCGGTTGATACGTTCGCGCAGAGCACTATCCGCAACTTCGAGATCATAACGTACCTGTAGGCGTAGCCAAACCGTTGCACTCGTGCTAAAGTAGCGGGCTAATCTCATCGCAGTGTCCACGGTGATTGAGCGTTTTCCGTTGACGATCTGACTAATGCGTATTGCGGATACACCTATGTCTTTTGCCAGACGATATTGGCTCAGTCCTAAAGGCTTCATAAAATCTTCCAGAAGCACTTCGCCAGGATGAACGGGGGGAAGTATTTCTTCCATAATGTTTATCCTCAAGAGTGATAATCAACGATCTCTGTATTTCTGGCCTTGTTTTCAACCCATTCGAAACAGATTCTCCATTGATTGTTGATGCGAATGCTGTACTGTCCAGCACGGTCTCCGCGAAGTTTTTCGAGTCTATTTCCGGGCGGGGCGCGCAAGTCTTGTAAATCTTCGGCATCATCCAGATAGAGCAATTTGCGGCGGGCAGTTCTCTAAATGTCCAATGGTAGTTTTCTGGAGACCTTACCGTGGAATATTTTCTCGGTTTCTTTGGATGCAAAAGACTCAATCATACAGTAATAATATCACCAAACGATATTGTCATCAAGTGACAATCGCCAAGCAAGAGTGGCATTGTTATACATTTTTCCAAATGACGAGCGGCCCCCCCAAGCTGCGGCGCGCCTCGGCTTAATCGTTGCGCCTCACTTTGCAAAGACTCCTCACATAATGAAATCGTGCGCGATACAAGGCCGCGAAGCGGCGTCGCCTGCAGCGCGTATTGGGCGGCGCTCTTGAATAGACAGATACCTCTCTCCGGTAGCTCCATTCTTTTCTCTCACAAGAGAGCAGTTATCACTCCCGCCGCTTGGAGAAATGACCCCGCAACGAGGAACCCCAGGCCAATTCGACCGTTTTTTCTTTCTTCTTGGCGAGCTTCAATATACCTTCCTCGATAATCGTTTATCTTTTCTACATCAGTCACGGCCACAGACAAGGTCTTGCGAGTGATTTCACCTGTCATATGCGTAGTTGAGGGCTCAAGAGGCAATTCCGCCAATAGACGAATCTCTAGGTCTGTGATGAAAATCCTGGGAAGCAGAATCAGTCCGGCGACAGCATCGCAGAGAAGTCCCAGGATTGATAGAATCGTGCTGAACACAGGCATTGCTTTTCACTCCTTCCAAGGTTGCAACGGAGTATATCGCGTCTCCAACACCGCCCAACGGTCTGCTGCAGCGGGGGTTGGGCAGCCATATACGTTTTCATGCTTTCAAATGACTATCCAAAGGCTTCCTACCACACAAATGGTCATAAGAATTACTATCGCAATATAGTACTTGGTTTCCAGGCGTTTAACTATGTACTTGGCAAATGCATTCTTCCAATAGTGTGGATATACTGATAGCAATCCACCATAGTATCCATCTTCATAAAGGTGAAGCGACTCTCTAATTCGATCAACCGCGTCTGCGTTTCTGGATGAACGTTTCACTCTCCAGATCATCCATACAACAGAGAATGTAGCTGGAAAAGTGAGCATGATGCTTGCAAGTAGCTTGATCGCGAGTGGGTGCTGCAAGGGAATGGATCTGTCAGATAATGCAATAAGAGCACCAAAGGATACCAGCAATAAGCTTGTTGTCCACTGGAACACAACCTGTTCTCGCTCTTCACTCCTCCGGAGTTCGCTGAACTGAGATTCCAGTAGGTTAAGCAGTATGTTGACCTTGTCTTTATTTAGGATGTTTTCCATTCCTGTTTTCCTCATGACCACAAGATATACTCCGGATGTTTGAGCATGACATCTGATGGCTGCCCCACCATTGATTCTGCGGCCTTTCCCCTGCATAATACCCCAAGTGGTGTGTCTATGCGAGCGTTCTGTTGCATAAAACCCCTCCGCCACGAACAGCGCGTCACTTCTGGGGAACTTCCGGCAACACCGGCAAAATGAAAGAAAAAGTGCTGCCTTCGCCGGGGGAGCTTTCAACCCAGGCGCGTCCCTTGTGCTTCTCGATCACCGACTTAACGATAGCCAGCCCCAGTCCCGTACCCCGGATATCCTCCGTTTCCGGCGTCTGGATGCGGTAAAAACGTTCAAAGAGGTGCAGCTGCTCCTCCAGAGGGATGCCGATGCCGTTGTCGCGGACTCTGACAATGATGTGACTCCCGTCCCGGCGACCTTCCACTTTGATCCAGCCCCCGCGACGATTGTATTTGATGGCATTGCTGATCAAGTTCTCCAACACTTGCCGCAACCGGCGTGGATTGCCCATCACCCACAGTGGCTCCGAAGAAGGCGTCCAGTGTAACGCGAGGCCCGCCTGTTCAACTTGCCCGGTCATGGACTGAGTGGCCTCCACCAGCAGGCGATCCAGGCGTAAGGGGTGCATCTCCAGGTCGTACCCTGCTTCAATGCGGCCAATATCCAACAGATCACTGATGAGATTGGTGATCTGGTCAAGGCTATTGAGTGCCTTGTGGATAAAACTCTGCTGTTGTGGGGTGAGCGGCCCCACGCGGGTGAGGAGAGCAATGTACCCCTGGATGGTGGTCAGGGGCGTGCGCAGGTCATGGGAGACGGTTGAAACGAACTCGGACTTCAGCCGATCCAATTCCTTCAGGTGGGTGATGTCTTGCATCACCACCACCCGCCCCAACGGTTCGATAATGGTCAGTTGGCAATTGAAGGTCCGGGCATCGTCCAGCTCAATCTCGGCGTGAGCTATCCCATCCGGCCCCCCCGCCGCGCCGATCAACTCCAATAGTTGAGGGTGCGTGATCGCCTGTTCCACGGGCTGTCCTTCGGCATCATCCGGTAGCTGAAAAATCTCACCCGCCGTCTGACTCCACAGCAACAGCCGGCTCTGGGAGTCCACGACCAGGATGGCCTCGGCGGCGTGTCGCAAAATGGTGCGAATGCGCGAGCGCTCAGCCTCCACAGCGCTGAACAGCCGGGCGTTATCGAGAGCGATAGCTACAAAGTCAGCGATAGCCGAGAGCGTGAAGAGCTGCGCTTCGGTGAAACCATCCTCCTGCAACCGGTTGACCACGCCCAGAACGCCGGTATTGCCGCGCTCCGGCGTTCGCAGAGGCACATACAACAACGCTTGAGCGAGATACCCCGTGACGATCTTGGTCTCTCGCTTGAGCATCACCGGCCGGCCCGAGTGGATGACGCGCCAGGCGATACTGTCGCTGACCTCATCGTTGAACCGCTGGATCAGGCTCTCCTGGACGTTTTTGGCCGCCCTGAGGAAGAGTTGGTCTCCCTCTCGCAACAGGATAAATCCTTCCTCGGCCTGCGTGAAGTTGAGGGCCGCATTCAGGACACGCTCCAGCACCTCGTTCACCTGCAGGGAAGAAGCCACAGATTTTCCCACAGTGTAAATGATGTTGATCTCCTGAAGCCGTTGGTTGAGTTGTTGGTTGGCAGACGCCAGATTCTCTTCCAATTGGCGCTGTTGGATGTAACGAGGAGTGTGCTCCAATGCTGTCGCAATCAGGGCACGGTTCACCTCCCGCGCGAACGGCGGCGTGGCGATCCCCAGCACTTTTAGATAAGGCAGCCAGGCATTGAGGAACGCAAGTTCGGCGGGCGGGTGGTGCAACAACAGGATGGGAAACTGCGTCAGAGGACGGCTTAACCCAGCGGGCACGGCTGTCTCTGCCAGCAGGGCCAAGTCCAGGATAACTAACGCAGGGGGCGCGGCTTCTCCTTGATCGGCGGTCAGTCGCTCAAGTGTGGCGAGAATCTCTACAGTGTACCCCGACGGCAGCAGAGACGCCACCGTCCGTCCGAGGTCAAAATCCGTGGTTAAGATAAGAATGTGATCTGAGGCCATTTTTTTCACCCAACCTTTTCCCGATCATCGGTCGCCCCTTGCGGAACGAATCCCCTCTTGTCTCCGAGGAATGACGACACGATCATCTCACAGTCTCTCCCGAAAAGCGATTCGTCCCTTTCCGGGAGCACCTTCACAGACAATCATACTCCATAATTGAACTTGAGGCAAATGGCACGACCAGTCGGGGTGCGTTTCAGTTGTCAGGCATTGCGGCACAAATGACACGCTCCAAGCCCCTGTCCCCGGGGGCGGGTTTGTGAGGGGCGTCGCCTGCGCGAGGCCCCCTTAGACCTGCGGAATGTCAAACGACAATAGGAAATGCCCCTGCCGCGTGGGGTCGGCGACAGCAGCCCCCAATGCCCAGGCATGAATGCCAGGGCTACGCAGCTACGCCCCGTGAACGGGGCTTTTGACCCACCAGTGTAGCTGCCTCAAAAATAAACAGTCCGTAGTAGCGACTTCAGTCGCTGGCGTCGCTGAACGACTAAAGTCGTTACTACAAGTCATTTTCGTCACTATCGGTACTGCCTGCCCACACTGCCCTCCGTGGTGAAATTCTTGCTCAACAGAGTTGCTCTGCAATAAAAACGGTGAGCTTTTGGACACGGATATCACGGATCAACACGGATTTTTCCTTGTTTTTTACAAAAATATCCGTGTAATCAAATCCGCGTCCAATTTCTGGTTTCGTTTATTCAGAAACAACTCTAATGTACAAAAATTTCATTCCCCAGTGAGCGTTTCGCGCCGCGACTTTCCCTGAAACGAAGACGTAGTATAGTTACTTTTAATCTCGATACACTTATGCAAGGAGGATCACGATGAAATTGTTAATTCGATGGGCGATCAGCGCCTTCTCCCTGTTCGCTGCGGCGCAATTGGTGCCTGGAATTACCGTGGAAAGCGATGCGTGGCCCATCTACGCCATGATGGCCGTCCTGCTGGGCCTGGCAAATGCGATCATCCGCCCCTTGCTCAAGCTCCTGACCTGCCCGCTCGTCGCCATGACACTGGGGCTTTTCACCCTGGTTATCAACGGTGTCACCTTCTGGATCACAGCAGCATTGGCCGACCAACTGTTTGGGGTAGGCTTTTACATCGCCGACTTCTGGGCCGCCTTCCTGGGTGCGTTGATCGTCAGCGTAGTGAGCGTCGTCCTCAACCTCTTCGTCAAGGATGACGATTAGTGTCTTATCAATAAGATTCTTGTACAGCGAGCAAGAAGTTTACCACGAAGCGTAGTATGGGCAGGCAGTGCCCATTGACACGAAGGGCACAAAGGAAGAAAAACTTGGTGTCCTTAGTGTACTCTGTGGTTTGAAGTTCGAAGATCTTAGAAGAAATAATAGCGCCCCCCTTGAGTGTTGGTAACAGGCAGTAATCTGAACCGCCAAGACGCAAAGGACGCAAAGAAACATCAGAAAACT
>JAUWHU010000247.1 GCA_030605705.1 Thermoflexia bacterium
AAAACTCAAAAACTTTGCACCTTTGCGTCTCTGCGTTTATCTTAAGGCTCTCCTGCAGAAAGTCTCTTTTTTAACGCAGAGACGCGGAGAATCAGAGCCGCAGATAAAAAACTTTAAAACAATGCACCTTTGCGTCTCTGCTTATATCTTAAGGATCTCCTGCAGGAAGTCTCGTTTTTAACGCAGAGTCGCGGAGAAGCAGAGCCACAGAGAAAAAACTTGAAAACTCTGCGCCTTTGCGTCTCTGCGTTTATCTTAAGGCTCTCCTGCAGCAAGTCTCATTTTTAACGCAGAGTCGCTGAGAAGCAGAGCCGCAGAGAAAAAACTTAAAAACTTTGCGCCTTTGCGCCTTTGCGTCTCTGCGTTTATCTTTACCTTTTTTCAAGAACAACTCTACTCCTTTGTAGCTCCACACACCGTGCAATGCGGATTCCGCGTCACGCGCACGATGTCGAAGGAATTGGTCAAGCCGTCCCAGAGCAAAATTTGATCCACGAGCGGTTCCCCGATCCCCAGCAGCACTTTGATGGCTTCTAACGCCTGCAACGAACCGATCACGCCCGCCGCCGCGCCGATCACGCCGCGCTCCGCCGGTGAAGGGTAAGTCCCCGGCTCCGGTGTGCGGGGGAAGAGACAACGCCGGCAAGCATGCCCCGACAAAACGACGCCCAGCTGCCCCTCACAGCGTTCCACCGCGCCCCAAACCAATGGCCGGGCGGCAGCCACGCAGAGTTCGTTCAGCAGGTCCTTGGTCTCCAGGTTATCGCTGGCCTCCACGACCAGATCGTACTGGCGCACCAGGGCGGGGCCGTTGTCTCGCAACAAGCGCGTCTCGTAAGGGATCGCCTTCACTTCTGGGTTCAGCTCCCGCGCGCGCTGCACGGCGGCGAGCGATTTGCTGCGCCCCACATCCTCCGTTTTGTAGAGAATCTGGCGGTTGAGGTTGGAGAGCGAGACATGGTCGCCATCCACGACGCCTAACGTCCCCACGCCGGCGGCAGCCAGGTAGAGCAGCACCGGCGAACCCAAACCACCGCCGCCCACGACCAGCACGCGGGCCTGGCGCAGCCGCGCCTGCCCCGCCGCACCCACATCGGGGATCACCAGCTGCCGGCTGTAACGCTCGTCCACGTTTCCTCCTAATCTTCAAACCACAAAGGACACCAAGTTAAAACGCATTGTAGCACAATCTCCACGCGGGGACCGTAGGTACCCCGCGCTACGCAACAACGCCCCGTACACGGGGCTGATTGATCCGGCGTCGCTCCGAGCACTGGCATTCATGCTGGGCATTCTGGCCCATTGCATACCGGCTAAATTGTGATTGAAAACTAAAAACAGGGTTTGATAGTTGTTGATTGGTTTGATTTGGAGATTGAGTGAGAGAAAGTTTTAAACGTTGTTGACTAAATTTAATTAGAGCAAAGGTGCTGGCAAATATTAAAACGCTATATATGATAATATTTTTCAATTTCATATATCAATTATGACAAAATATGCTATGCGCAACAAGCTGCAATTGTAAATGTTATTGAAATAACCATTCACCTTGTTTAAATAAAGCTCGAGTTATTAACAGAATTTTTTCAGCTTGCTCACGCTCTAGCTCAGCAGAATCTCCCTCACGATGGCTATAAGCATGCAATATGTCTTCTGGTTTGGTGGCAAGTAGCGCACCAGCTGTTGTTATGTTACCACCAAATCTATCTTTTCTGCGTTCGTCTTTTGGACTATTATGCATGCCAGGTTTAACTTTGATATAAACAAAAAAACCACCTTCTTTATCATAAAATATTCCAACTCGCCTAAGTTGTTCACCAGAACACATTCTTATGAACAAATCTAATTTTGTTACCTCTTGTGCGTTGGGGGATAAAAGAACAGGACTATCGCTTTCATCTGTGTCTACAAAGACATTAAAATTATAATCGTCGAATTCTTCTTCAGTCATATTAAATGTTTTAATTTTGCCATCTTCCAAATCTATTGCTGTAATTCCATTAGCGATGGCTGCAGGTTTTAGAACATCTAGAATTGCCTTCCCAAAAGCCCCAGGTTCAATGCCTTCTTTCTCTTGTAAAACACTCTGCGGATAGCCTGTTTCTTCCTCCCAGTCTTTACTGGCATAAGCAGCGAGATTTTGATATTGAT
Organism: Thermoflexia bacterium; assembly: GCA_030605705.1. Classification (GTDB taxonomy): domain Bacteria; phylum Chloroflexota; class Anaerolineae; order B4-G1; family SLSP01; genus JAUWHU01. Next base: position 2,152 of record JAUWHU010000247.1, read on the forward strand.
AAGTTGGCTCATTTTCAAATAAGGTCATTACAGCCTCAAATGCTGTTTCATATTCCTTCTCCGCCTCCTCCACCCACGCCCCGCTGCCATCTTCTCCACCCTCTGGATGCCAAACCAATGCTGGCTCGTTAGGATCTCCGTCAAAAGTGGCTATCAGCGTCAGTGAATTATCATTAAAAGGATCTGCTATAGGATTTCCATTCTCGTCAGTTTGAAAAGACATGGTGTAGCCAAACCCTGGATCCTCAACCTCCTCAAAGTCAATATTGTTTTTAAAGACAAACGCCTCCCCACTGGCAGAAAATATAACAATACTGCCTGTTGGATAAATGGTCATGGACTCTCTGTCAGTAATCGTGCCTTCGCTAACCCAGATTTGGTGTCCATCCTGCACTTCAATAAATTCGGGAAGTTGTGTAAACTCCGTGTCATTACCTACAACATATTTTGCCTTCAAGGCCTCAAAATGATTGATAAATAAATCTGAGTCTTCAGTAACCTCCATAGCTACCGGATTTCTGGTCGGCGTGGCTGTCTCAGTGGCGGCCTCAGCCGTCGCGGCGGCAAGGGTAGGCGTGTTAGTAGCAGTGATCTCTGTAGTGGGGCTGGCGCAACCTATCGCTAAAATCAAACATGCTACGGCGGCGGAAAGCAAGTTCCGAAGTGTTGGGACTGGCTGTTTCTTGGTAGTCATATTTTACCCCCTCGTGTTTTCAGTTAAAACGCATTGCCGGCTCCCCCCAGACCTCGGAGGTCTTGGAGACCTCCGAGGTCTCACGCGAACGGGCATTCTGGTCTGCGGTTGCCGGTCCCACTCCCAAAAGATCCGCGTCCCCGAAGGCGGGTTTGCGAAGCCCCACTGCGGTTGCCGGCCCCACTCCGCGCTCCCGTCCCCGGGGGCGTCTGGAGACAGAAAACCGTTGCATGTGCCGCCATCGCTGCTAATCGTGCCATGAATCGCGCCATTCCCGAATTGTAGCTAAGTTCCCGGCAATCATCAACCAATTTGCACCACCTTATGCACCATAATGAGATATTATGCATCATCACCCTGCCACGTACCTGCAGTTCCCCGAATCACGGCGATGCCCTGGCCCAGGGGGCCAACGGCCCACGGGATTCGCCTACTACAAACCGGGTTATTTTCGGGGTAGTCGCTGAAACGCTGGGACGCTAAAACGCTAAGCCGCTGAACCGCACCCAGTCACCAGTCACTAACTTACAGACGGGTCAGCTGCACGACCAGCAGATCTAAAGCGGCCCCGGCCTCTAATTTCCCCGTTTTGATCGCCAGGTCGGTTTCCGCCAGCAGGTGGTAAGCCTGACGCAACTGCTCCAGGGTGAAGTGCGGAGCCTGCGCACGGACCTTTTTCGCGACGTAGGGGTGCAGGTGCAGCCGCTCGGCGATCTGTGCTTC
>JAUWHU010000522.1 GCA_030605705.1 Thermoflexia bacterium
AAAACTAAGAATTTTACCACAGAGGACACAGAGAGCGACGAGATTTTAAACTTGACCTTGAGAAAATTAATTTTTTGACGTGTAAAGTGGATTTTTCTTAAACCAAATATCAAATTTTCTTCTATCTTCTCCGTGTCCTCCGTGGTGAGATACCTTTTTTCAGGGGAGCCAATTCTATAACGTGAAGAACTACGAACAGAAAGACAAAACTGTCTCCGTACCCAGAAGGCCGCTCCCCATCTGGATCATGGTGCTCGCCGGGGCGGCGGTTGCGCTCGCGGGCGCGGTGGGCATCGCCCATACGTTGGCGCCGCCACTGATCGCCACGCCTTTTGCGGAGCTCATGTCAGAGACCACCCCGGAACCGGTGGGTCTCGTGGTGCGGGAAACACCACTGCCCCCGCCGACGCCGACGGGAGTGCCGCTTCCTCTGCCCACGGTGATACCCATCACGTTGACCGAGACGCTCCCCACCCTCGTTCCCACGCCCCCGCCGGACCCCGCGAATGACGAGGCCTGGCTAGTCGGTGGTGAGGCGGTTGACGCTCCACCCGCCGGCGTGGACATCGCCGGCTGCAACGTGAACACCGATACCCTCGTCCATCTGGGCCTGACTGTCCCGCTGACGGTGGAGGTCGTCACAGACACGGAACAGCTCCATATCTGGCTCACGCTGCGCGAGCCGGTACCTGCCGGGCGAGACCTCACCTACCACTTCCTCGTGGCGCTGGATTTGGATGGCGACCCGGACACCGGCCGTCCCCCCGGCGCGGGCTACATCAACCCAGAGCTGGGCGCCGAGGTCGGCGCGGGTGTCTTTCTGTATCCCAATGGCGAACTGGAACCCTACCTCTTCATCTGGGACACGACGCGAGGAGATTGGGCCAGCGAAGCGGCAACCCCCGACATCGTCCAGGCGACCCTGAACGAGAGTTGCGATACCATCGTCTTCACCTTCCCGTTGGAGAAGCTCAGCGCCGCTGTGGAGGAGCTCTCCGGCGTCACCCTGACCCCCGGCAATCTCAAGGGCCGGACGGCGGTCATAGCCAATTCCACCACGGAGCCCGCCGTAGTGGATTTCTGTCCCGATCTGCCGGAGTAGGAGAGGAAGTAGGGAGTAGGGGAGTGTGGGAGGCAGGAAGAGATAGAGAGGGGAGATAGAGAGAAGAAAGAAAAGAGTGTGGGGGTGAGGGAGTAGAGGAGTGTGAGGGTGTGGGGGCAGGAAGAGATAGAGAGGGGAGATAGAGATAGAGAGAAAGATAGAGATAGAGAGAAGAAGAGGAGTGTGAGGGTGTGGGGGTGTGGGAGTAGAGTATGGAGGCGAAGGAAGGTGGGAGCGGTATCCGGGTCGCATTTTTTCTGAACTTGGGATTTGCTATCCTGGAGCTTTTCGGTGGGCTGTGGACCAACAGCATGGCGATCCTCTCCGATGCGCTGCACGATGCGGGAGATAGCCTCTCGTTAGGTCTGGCGTGGTACCTGGAGCGTTACTCTCACAAAGGTGAGGACGTCCGCTACTCCTACGGCTACCGGCGTTTTTCGCTGCTCGGCGCGCTGGCTAATGCCATCATTTTGATCACCGGCGGGCTGTGGATGCTCTCCGCCGCCCTCCCCCGGCTGCTCCACCCGGAGCCTGCCAATGCCCCGGGGATGGCGTTATTCGCAGTCGTGGGCATCGTCGTCAACGGCGCGGCAGCGTTGCGGGCCAAAAGCGATAAAACCCTCAACGCGCAGGTCGTCGTCTGGCATCTCCTGGAGGACGTGTTGGGATGGGTCGCCGTCTTGATCGTGAGCTTCGTCCTGTGGTTCACCGATCTGGAGATACTCGATCCGCTGCTCTCCATCCTGATCACCCTGTACATCCTTTACAACGTCACCGGCAATCTGAGGAAAACGCTCTCCCTGTTTTTGCAAGCCGTGCCGGAGGATGTGGATGTAGCCCAAATCGAAAGGCAGTTGCAAGACATCGCCGGAGTCCAATCCAGCCACCACACCCACGTTTGGTCCTTAGATGGCGAGCATCACGTCTTGAGCACGCATCTGGTAGTAGCTGCAGACGCCGGCCGCGAGGAGATTTTACGCATCAAACGCGCGGCTCACGCTGCCAGCACGGATTTGGATTGCGAGCACACCACGATCGAGATAGAATACGCAGACGAGAAGTGTGGGTTGAAGGGGTAAAAGCGCAGCGTGCCATTTTGCTCCTAAGGGAAGGCTTAATTTCAGT
>JAUWHU010000555.1 GCA_030605705.1 Thermoflexia bacterium
CGGGGACAGCGGGAAGCGCGTCGCCGGCAGGCTCGACCTGAGCGATGCGTCCCTCCAATGCCGGTCGCTCCGCCGGCTCCGGGCCAACCTGCTCTACCTGTTGTTCAGGACGATAAGGTGTATCGGTCACCGATCACCACCCTCTTTCCGGGCCACCGGGATGCCAGCCTTCGGGTGGCTTGGGAACGCCGGTCTCCGCGTCGAAGTTCTTAACCTCAACCTTCTCAGGCCCGGTCTCGACTCGACTGGCCGCGCCTCTCTCGGTGTAGGCCGTAGCGGGCTGCGCCTCAGCGGGCAAATCAAAATTATCCGGAGAAACCGGCGCATCTGGCATTACTTCCGGCTTCACATCCTCTGCCTGACTCAAGCGCTGCTCCAAATCCAGGCGTTCTGCTGCCTCTTCCCGGCGCGGGGCATCGGATTCGGGAGTCTCAAATGGATCATTCATCGCTATCTCCTTTTTGGCTAAGTGAAGTTAAAATTTGTCTCACGTTCTTGACCAACTTGCGCTGGTGGACGCTGCTGAAGTCGAGCCGCGCTCCCATTTGCGTAGCATAGCACAGAGCGACTTCTTGCGCAACTGCCCCATCATCCACCGCCACGAGTTGACCGGCTGCGCTCTGGCACAAACGGGCCAGTTGCCACCACATCGCCTGGTCATCCCGCGTCTCGCGGATAGTGGTGACGAAATCCCGCTCCAGTACGTGGTCAGCGGCTAACAACGCGACTGCGTGCCGGTAGAGGCAACGGCGAGCACAGAAAGCGCAGCCGGCGAAAGGGCCGGCATCGCGGGTCGCCTGCTGGCGGTAAGCCTCGGCAAAAGCCCGTAGCGGAGACTCGACGGCTCCGGTCAGACGGGCCAGCACCTCCTGATCGTTCTCGAACTCCTGCACCACCCCGGCAACGGCAGCGACGAACTGTGCGCGCAGGTGCTCGGTGACGTTGTAGAACCAACCATAGGCGCGGCCACGCGCCTCGAAGTGGTCGGCGGCAGAGTGAAGGAGTAACGCCAACATCGTCTGCCGCTCAACGTCGGGCTTGAGACCGCTGGTGACGCCCCGTTGCAACTGCAACAAATCCCGGTAACCGCGCGCGGCCTGGGCCGGATCCAATAACGCCGACAGAAAATACCGCGCCCAGACACGGCGAAAGTCAAGATGGCGCATGACTTCTAACGCCCGGTCGCGCGCGGCCGGATTGAAACGACCCTCCACGCGGGCAATGTATTGGCTATAGCCAGGGACGGGATCGTAAAGAGAGGTCTGGACGGTTCCCTGCATAGCCTGGGCGATTTGGGCGTCGCGCACCCGCCGGCCGGCCAGCCGCTGCTTGTAGTTGATGATCTGCAAAAGGTAGGGGCCGTCAGCGCCTTCGGCGTAAGCCACAGCCCGCCCCACCGGCAAGGAGGCAACCGCGCGCAGCTGCGACTCGTCCAAGTTCATCGTGCCGCCCAGCACCTCCCGGTCATCCGCCGCCACGAGACGGTGCATCAACTTGAGGTTGGTGTTCTTGAGCGCGTCGGGGGCCAGTTTGATGGGGATCTGCTCGGCGATGAGAATACCCTGACCGTAGGCGCGGACCTCAGAGAGCATGTTGGCGAAAACCTCCACCGCTTGCCCCTTGACGTTGGCCGCTTCAGTTTCCACTTCGGTGGGGACGTTCTTGAGCAGCCGGTGGGCCTCTTCGAAGACGGTTACATGTTGCAAGCCATCCAGCGCCGCCCCGGCCTGGGCCTGCAAGCGGCGGTGCTCGTAAAGGCGCGTGAGGATCAGGCCGATGAGGAATGCCTTCTCGTCGTCGTTGCCGATGCGCTCCAGTTCCAACACCGTGGGGCGGGAAAGCAGATCAGTCATCGGAACTGAGTGCGGAGTGTCTAACATCAACCCCTTGCCACCCAACATCAGGCTGCCGACGCGGGTCTGCAGACTGGCTCGCACGTCCATCTTGATACGCTCCTCGTACCCCAGCTGCTCGACGACCTTGTCAATCTTGCGATAGAGATCACTCAGCGTGGGGAAAACCGGCCAGCGGGCCTCGTTCCCGCGCTCCTGAGGGGGCAAGCGACGGTTGAGGCCGGTGGTCAGATCCCAGCCCTTGTCCTGGTAAATCTCGTGCAGGCAAGTTTCCAGGACATAGGGCATCGGCGCGTAGAGGATGAAGGTGGCGTTGAAAACGGACTTGAGGTAATCAATGTGAGTCTGGACGTGGATACGGGCGGCGGGGCCAATCTCGAACTCGAAGGGGTTGAGACGGAACGGAGAGACGGTCTCGTCGCCCAGCGTGTAGACGCGCAGGTTCTCCAGGCCGGGGATGGCCCGCAGGTCACGATACTCCGCCTTGGCCGGCTCAATGACCAGGAAAGGAACGCCCCGGCCGGCATTCCACAGCTTGTCCAGCAGATAAAAGAGCGTGTTAGTCTTGCCGCTGCCGGTGACGCCGACGACCAGGCCATGTTTGGTAAAGTCACGGCGCGGGATGACGAACCAATTGCCGGTAGGCCGGTCGCCATCGAGAATCTTGCCGACATTGACGCTCCCCCCCAGTGGGGGGGATGAAAGGGGGGGAAGGGGATCGGTGTCGAAACGGGCGTAGTCAGTGACGCGGTAGCCGGGGAACTCCTGGCGGGGGAGTTGCACCAGCGTCGCCAGTTCGCCGGAGTGGAGCAAGGTGGTGAACTCGTCGGCCTGACTGTGGGTCTCCCGGAGACAGGCGAAGGTGCGCAGGGGATCGGGAGTCGAATCA
>JAUWHU010000287.1 GCA_030605705.1 Thermoflexia bacterium
TAAACTAACCCAGGAATTGGACGCGGATTTTCACGGATTACACGGATATTTTTGTAAGAAAACAAGGAAAAATCCGTGTTGATCCGTGGTATCCGTGTCCAAAAGCTTACTGTTTTTATTGAGTAACAACTCTATTGAGAAAATACCGCTGACCACGCAAAATCCTGAAGCCTCTCAGTTCAAAGAGCTGCTTTTTCCGCGCTCTCTTCCAACAGCGAACGGATTAGGGCCAGCAACTCGGCCCGCTTGTAGGACTTGGTCAGGTAGGCATTGGCGCCGATCCTGGTCGCTGTCCGTTTGTCGGAGGGCTGTGACTTGGCCGAAAGGATCATCACCGGCACAGCGGCAGTCTGGGGATCTGCCCGCAGCCGGTTGAGCACCTCGAAACCGTCCATCCCGGGCAACATCAGGTCGAGCAGGATCAGGTCAGGGGGAGTGGCTTGAGCCATTCTCAGCCCGTGAAATCCGTTCGTCGCTGTGAGAACCTGGTACCCCTCGCGGTTGAGAACCAGTTCCACCAGACTGACGGAGAGTAGATCGTCTTCGATCAACAGAATGACCGGTTCTGTAGGGGGCGACAGAACCCCCTCTGCAGCTGCTGCGTCAGGGACACTCACCACTGCTGCTCGCTGTGAGATTTCCTCGTCGGGCTGACCGGGCTGAGCTACATCACGGCGGGGCCGCGCCCCCTCCGCCTTGTGTCTGTAGAGAGCCATCTCGACAGTCGTGTGTAGCTGTTTTTCATCGAAAGGTTTGAGGATGTAACCAAAAGGCTCGGTGTCCTGGGCGCGCCGCAACGTCTTGTCATCAGCATGGGCGGTAAGGTATACCACCGGGATATCGAAACGGGCGCGGATCTGGGCAGCCGCTTCTACGCCGTCCATATCCCCGGCCAGCACAATATCCATCAACACCAGATCCGGGCGCAGTTTCCCGGCCTCTTCTACGGCTTTTTCTCCAGAAGCGACGATGACCGGCACATCATATCCCAGACTTTCCAGGTTGCTTTGTATGTTTAGCGCTATAATGCTTTCATCTTCGACAACCATAATTCGTGGCTTTGTCATTGTCTCATGCCCTTCCCTTACGCTCTGGGACTGCAAATCTCAGCTTGAATTCCGTTCCACCATTGCGCTGGAGTTCAATGGCGCCCCGGAGTTGTTTTGCCAACGTGGTGACCAGTTTCAGACCTAACGTCTTTGTCTTGCGAAAGTCCAGGTCTTGCGGGAAGCCGACGCCATTATCCCTGACCACGAGGGTGAACTCGTCACTGGCTGAGAAAAGCTCGATACAGATTTCACCTTCTTGGCCATCGGGAAAACCGTATTTCAGCGCATTTGAAACCAGTTCATTGATGATCAAACCACACGGAATGGCTCTATCAATATCCAGAAGAACGTCCTCGACGTTCACTTTGAGGGTGACGCCCACCGCCTGGGTCCCGTACGAATGAAACAGACTATTCGTTAGACTTCGGACATACTCAGCAAAGTTAATCCTGGTCAGGTCCTGGGCTTGATACAGTCTTTCGTGAATGAGGGCCATTGATCTGACCCGTGCCCGGCTGTCTTTGAACATCTGCAAAGTCTGTTCATCTTCGATATAATCGGACTGGAGGTCAAGCAGACTGCAAATGACTTGTAAATTGTTCTTGACCCGGTGGTGAATCTCTTTCAGCAACACTTCTTTCTCTTGGAGCGAAGCCGTAAGTTGCTCCTGCGCCCGCTTGCGCTCCGTGATGTCGTGGAGTACCGCGACAACCGAAACTATCACGTCATTGGTATCTCTAACCGGTGAGCAACCGGCGATAAAATTGATACGGCTTCCAACTTTCAGGAGACCTTCTTCTTCCGCTGACCTGATCGCCCCGTCTGCAAATGTTTTTCTGGCAACACAGTCGCTACATGGCTCTTCCCGCCATTTCAACACCTCGTAGCACTTCTTGCCCAGCACAACCCCGTATTGCTCCACTGCGATCTTGTTTATCCAGGTGATATCCAGGTTCTTATCCAGAACAATGGCCGCATCAGCGAGGCTATCCAATATCGTTAGCAGATTTTCCTGTGCTTCTCTGGCTGCATTCGCGCGCTCCTCCAGGGTCTGCCCTTTTTCACTCAGGAGGCTGACCACCGTGCCGACAACGACAAACATAATAGACCGCGCCACTGCTGCTCCGGTGAGGGTCGCCAGCGGGCTTAGGATATGCGATGCCAGCAGCAACAAAGCAAGGAATACGCCGACCGCTATGGCCTTGCGCCTCCACCACAAACCGGCAAGGATGATCGGCAGGTAGAAGAGATGCGTAAAGACGGACTCAGTCTGCAGGACAAAATAAAAATAGTAGGTTGCCAGCAGGCAAAGGATCAACAGCAATCCAAAAGAGATGGTTTTATATGAGGCTCTGTTTGCTGATCCATTCTTTTCCATTTGTTCACCTCTCCGGCGACCTCCTCAAAAGACGGGCCTCTGGACGCACGTTTCTCCCGCTCGCCTTTCAAGCTGTGACCAGGGCATCGCCCCTATCCACAGCCTCTTTCAACAATGTGAGGGAGCCTGGTAGCGAGCGTCGAAAGCCAGGTTCAGCTCCGGCGAATCAGCGGCGGCGGCGGGGAGACTGCAATCCCGTGTTTGCAAGCACGTAACGAACCGTCCCAAGAAGACTCTGTCCAGCCTGATTTTAACACCCCTGGTGAAAAAAGTCAACGTCACACTCGTGGAAAAGTAAATTTGACATCACTCTTGTCCATGCTATACTGAAGTACGTGGGTCGTTAGCTCAGTCCGGCAGAGCAGGGGCCTTTTAAGCCCAGGGCCACAGGTTCGAATCCTGTACGACCCACCTGAACGAATGGCCTTACCGGGCCGCTTACTCCGGTTCATCACGGCCCGGCCAATTGGTCGGGCCGTTTTTGCTTTTAATAGGCATTTTGGTGTTCCCGATGTCAATGTCGTCAACCTCTGGCTTGCACTAGGAGTACCACATGTCTCGTATCGCTTGTACTGTCTGTGATCAACCAGCATCTCGAAAATGTACTCGGTGCGGTCAGGTGTTTTGTAATCTGCATGTCCGGCAGGGTAATCCCTATTTTACATTTGGCGTCCGGGGAACAAGCTCAGGCTGGTATTGCGATGCGTGCTGGAAAAAATATGAGGCCCAGCGCACCCCGACGTGGGT
>JAUWHU010000597.1 GCA_030605705.1 Thermoflexia bacterium
ACATTTTTCCCTTCCAATGTACGGGCGGCGGCGATGGGGATAAAACCGCCCTCGATGGCGACGCGCTGCAGCGGCCCATAGGCGCGCAGCGGCCAGTCGGTGGACTCGACATACGCGCCGCCGACCACGCAGGTAGCGTAGGTCCAGGGGGCCTGGAGCGCGATGGCGATGGTCTCCGTCGCGCCGTCGCCCAGTTCGGCCAGTCGCCAGGTGAGAAATTCCGCCGCTTCCCCCACGTTATCCGGCAAGGAGACGACGGTATACTCCGGCGGCAGCGGCAGGGAAACGCGCAGCCCCTGGAGCGTGTCGCCCGTCAGGTTTTGGACGCTCACCGCGTAGGCGACCGCGCTGCCCGGTTCGACACTCTCCGGCAGCGTGACAGATAGAACGAGCCGGCGTTCCGGCAGCGGGGTGGGGGGGCTGCCGCTATTCTGGGGATTGGGCACAGCGCTGAGCGCGAAATCGCCGGCGTTGTTGTCGCCGTCGCTGCCGTTGCCCTCCTCAGAGCCGGGCAACCGTTCCAGGCTGGCCCCTTCGGTGGGAGCGGGCGCGGGCGCGCCTTCAAGGTAGCCGGCAGGGACATCGGTTCCCCATCCAACGGCGTCCACAGTCTCGCCAGTGGCGTCGCGCAGCACCAGCCCGCCCTTTCTTTCGAAGAGGGGCTGGGTGTACATCGCATCAGCCAGGACACTGTACTCCTGCCCGGCGTGGGCCAGCAGGATGTGGCCGTAGCCCGGCGCCTCTGCCGGGGTTTCCCACCGGTAGACGAGTTTCTCATCCTGGTTATCGGCCAGCCGGAACCAGAGCGACCAGCCGTCCAGGTCCACGGGAGTCGCGCCGGCATTGTAGAGCTCGACGAACTCGTAGTTGTTGTTGCCCGGCACTCCCGGCAGAACTTCACTGAGGACGATACGGCTCTCGGTGAGCTCCGGCGTGGATATTTCCGTCGGTTGTGTTGTCGGTGTGGGGGAGGGTGTCTGTTCGCACGCCGCCAACAGCAGCACCGTGATCAACACCAGCCATACGCTCCGGTATAGTTTTCTACGTGAAGTTGTCATTGTTGCTCCTGTATAAGTCAGTGAGTGGAGAATGGAGAGTGGAGAATAGAGAATGGAGAGTGGAGAATAGAGAATGGAGAATAGAGAATAGAGAATGGAGAATAGAGAATGGTGATTGGTTGTGTCTTGACCGTAGTAACGACTTTAGTCGTTCAGAGCGACTGAAGTCGCCACTACGCCCGCCAGCGCAAATTGTGTAAATAAATCGGCGGCTCTTCTGCAGAAAGTCTCATTCTTAACGCAGAGGCGCAGAGATGCAGAGACGCAAAGATTGCTTAACAGCAAGTTGTTTTCGATGCTCTAAACCACACTTTTACTTCAAAAATACTAAACTCTGTGGCAATTTCTCTCTGCGCCTTTGCGTCTCTGCGTTTATCTTAGTGGCTCCCCTGAAAAAAGCCTTTCTACCACGGAGAACACGGAGAAGATACAGAAAATTTGATATTTGATTCAAGAAAATTCCACTTCACACGTCAAAACATTAATTTTCTCAAGGTCAAGTTTAAAATCTCTGTGCTCTCCGTGTCCTCTGTGGTGAAATTCCTGGTTTTTTCAGTGGACTCCTTAATCTTTTTTTAGAGTCGGTTCAACCCGCCGATAACGTCTGTCCCCAGGTCGAAGCAAATGACGCGGCGACCCGCGTCGCGGAGGGCCTGGGCATCGCCGAGGGCCTGGGCTTGTTTGAGGACGCCGAAGGTGACGGCGGGCTCAGATGCTCCGGGGGCGTCGGGGATGGGGACGTCCGGCACGGCGGTGGAGACGAATTGGATGAAGAGGCCGTGCCCGGCGTCGCCTTTGTGCAGCTGGCCGGTGGAATGCAGGAAGCGGGGGCCGTACCCGACGGTAGTCGCCAGGTGGGTGTGTTCCCGCAGGCGCAGGCGCAAAGATTGAAGGGCGGCGCCGGTCTCCGGCGTGGGTTGGACGTAGGCCTGGAGGGCGACGTAATCG
>JAUWHU010000321.1 GCA_030605705.1 Thermoflexia bacterium
GATGGTGCGCGAGGCGCGCCAGATCGCGGCGGAATACCCTCACATTGAGCTGTGGGAGACCAACGTGGACGCCATGGCGATGTGGCTGGTCAAGAATCCGCAGAATTACGGCGTGCTGGTCTCCAGCAATATGTTTGGGGACATCATCTCCGACCTGGCAGCGCAGCTGGTGGGCGGACTGGGGTTTGCTTCCAGCGGCAACATCGGGGATGATCTTGCCGTCTTCGAGCCGACACATGGCTCCGCGCCCAAGTACGCCGGCATGTACAAAGTCAATCCGATGGCGATGTTGCTCGCCATCAAACTGATGTTGGATTGGCTGGGGGAACCTGAACAGGCCGCGATCCTGGAACAGGCCATCTCTGCGGTCATCGCCGAGGGTCAGGTGCGCACCTACGATATGAAGGGTAACGCGAGCACGTTGGACGTGGCGCGCGCCGTGGCGAAAAAGTTGAAAGGCGAAAGTTGAAAGTCGAAGGTTGAAGGTTGAAGGTTGAAAACGGAAGCCGCCGCGATTCTGTGCAGATCGCGGCGGCTTTCCCCTCTCTATCTCCATCTCCCTTCTCTATCTCTATCTCCCCGCTCTCTATCTCAATGCCCGCAGCTGCTGCACGACCCGCCGCCACAGCCGCTACATGAGCTTCCTCCGGCGGAGCTCCCGCTTTTGCCACGCGACGTGGTCGCACAAAGCGACAGCCCGCGTCGCGTGTGAAGACCGCCGCACTTAGGACAGACGATGGGCGCATCGGCCTCGGCCATAGAGCGGCCCGCGCTAAAGTGATGGTGACACTCTTGACAGGCGTATTATAGCCATCGCGTATCCTCGTGCCCCCTACAGAGCGTCCCCGATCAGCACCCCCAACAACCCGGTGATCACGCCCAGGTGGAGGAAAAGATCAACCTCGGACAACCACCCGATCACCGGCCAGGCAGGCAGCAGACAAAGCACGAAATTCAAGACCACCATGCCCACGCCGATCAAAACCGGCAATCCTTTGTAATGCGCCAGGAAAGTACTGGATTTTTTGAGTAATTCAACCGACATCAAGGCCTCCTTCACGAGTGGACGCTGGGTAAAATCCGCTATGAGATCGCGGCACACCGCCATGTCTTGAGAGATGCAAAAATTGTACCCTAACGCGGCAAAGCCGCAAATTGGCGAATCTGCAAATGTGCGAATGGGCAAATGACAGACTCTCGAGAATGGCGCGAATTCTGGGGGTAATTCTACAATTTTGCTCGTAGTAACGACTTTAGTCGTTCAGCGACTGAAGTCGCTACTACGCCACCCACAGCCGGAAACCAATCGCGCCAAGTGCAGCCGTGGCGATGGCGGCGCGCTCAAGGCAAGGGCAGGCCCAACAAAGCCAGCAACCGTTCCCAGAAAGAGACCGGCGCAAACCAGAGATAGACGCCCAGGGCAAAGATCAGGCAGGTGAGCAGCGCCAGACACCCGCCGAGGGGGTATACCCAACGCGGACTTCCCGGCCCCGGCGGGGCGGAGGGGGGAAGCAATGTCTCGTCAGCGAGCGACGTGGGGACGGCAACAGAGCGCGTGGGCAAGGCGCCGGCATCCAGCACCGGGGGCGTAGCGGGGACCACAGCAGTAAGCGGCTCCAGCGCCACCAGACGCAAGCGGACACAGCCCCCCAAGTTGAAGGTCTCCTCCGGCTGCAAGCGCTGCACGCCCAACAAAGGCTGCCCGGCGATGAAAGTGCCGTTCGTGCTCCCCAGATCCTCCAGCAGCACCGTGCCGGCCGGCGAGATACGGAGCCGCGCGTGATAGCGCGAAATACGCTGGTTATCCAGCACAATCGTATTGTCCGCCTCGCGGCCCAACGCGATCACGTCCGCTTCCACGGGATAAACCGCCCCCACCTGCGGTCCCGCCTCCATCACCAAAGCGAAACGCTGCCTGGCTATTCCCATCTTTTCCCTCTGCGCAGCGTGTGCTGCTCCCACTACGTGTAAGCGTGATAGGGTGTGAACATCTCACCGACGCTGCGGCCCTCGTGGACGCGGCGAATGACGCCGGCCAACAGCGACGCTACCGAGAGCACGGTCAGGTTGGGCAATTGTTGGCGTTTTGCCTCAGAGATATCCACCGAATTCGTCGTGACAAGCTCGGCAATGGGG
>JAUWHU010000363.1 GCA_030605705.1 Thermoflexia bacterium
CGAAGTGCAGGCGGGAAACGCCGCTCGGCGAACCTTAACTTTTACATCTTTCCATTCACCTTCATCCCATCCTGCCCCTTTGATAGGAAAAGGAGGGGGGAAGTGAAGGGGACGAAGTCCCCTCTCACTCTCTATTATAGCACAGAGCAGATGACCGACAATTACAGCTAAAGCCGTCAGGCATCAGGTGTCAAACGTCAGCCGTCAAACGTCAACGACGGCTTCCTCATTTCCGATTCTCCATTATTGATTCTCAATTCTTCATTCTTCATTCCTCGCTTGACACAGAACATTCGTTCGATTATAATAAAGACACAAAATTAGTCTGGGAGGTCGGACCATGAACGCAGAGTTGCCGACGCGACAACAACGAGTACGTAGCTTCTTGGAAGAGTACCTGGAAAGCAATGAATATCCCCCCACCCTGCGAGAAATCGGGCGGGCCATCGGCGTCAAATCCACCTCCCTCATCTCCTACTACCTCGATCAGTTGGAGGAGCGAGGCTACCTCGTCCGCCAGCGGTCGGTATCGCGGGGATTGCGGCTGGTGCGCAGGGACTCTCCCCGCGAACTTAAAGCGCGTCCAGAAATACTTTCGATCCCCTACCTGGGGCACATCGTCGCCAGCGCGCCCGTTCCCATCGAACCCCTCTCCGGGGATGAAAGCGTGGAACTGAGCCGCGCGCTTTTCGGCGCAAACACAGCCAATCTCTTCGCCCTCACCGTCAAGGGAGATTCTATGATTGACGCGCTGATCCACGACGGCGATACAATCATCCTCCGCCACCAGGAACGGGTGGAGAACGGCGAGATGGCCGCCGTCTGGCTCGACGAACCCGGTGAGACGACCTTGAAGAAGGTCTACTACGAGGGCCGACAAGTTCGCCTGCAACCGGCGAACCCCAGCATGGGGCCTATCTACGTGCCGGAGGATAACGTCCGCGTCCAGGGAAAGGTCGTCATGGTCATACGGCAGCTGGAATGAAGTATCTGCTCCGAAAATACTCCCCTTATTCGTAGTGATGACTTTAGTCGTTCAAAGCCAGACCAGAGCGACTGAAGTCGCTACTACGGTCGCTACGTATCATCTCAATAATCCGGGGCGTCTCGAGCCGGTCTTGCTCTTTTCTGCCACGAATTACACGAATTTCACTAATTTTCCTCTCTTTTTCGTGTTAATTTGTGAAATTCGTGGCTGATTTTTACTGCGTCCCATGATTTGCCCCCACTTTTTGAGAAGATACGTCGCTACCATAACCCCCCAATTTTGTTCGTAAGTCACTCTCGCAACATCAGCGGCAGAAACACCTGCCGGGGAGCCACCGCCAGCCAGAGGCTACGTTCCCAGCGTCTCCCCGTCCCATCCGCCAACAGGGCATCCACGCGCAGCGGCGTTTCCCAGCTCCAGGGGCGCACCGGGACCGTCAGCCAATGCGTCTCCCCCGGCGACAGCGTGCCTTCCCACCCGCGCAAAGGTGTGCCCAGCGTCGGCGGCAACGTCGCGGTGATAGGGGCCAGCCCCGCCGTAAGCCACAAGTCCACCGCGCCGCTCGGCGCGGTGCCGGCGCCGGTGTTGCGCAAGGCAAACGTCAACGTGACGGGTTGCCCCACCGGCAACACCGCCGGCGATGGCGAGAGCCATCCGCTGGCGGTCAACTCCGGCCCGGCGACGCGCAGCGCAACCGTGCGCCGGAAGACGAACTTCCACGCCGGCAAGCCCAAAGTCACCGTGGGCGTGATCGCCTGACCCGGAGAGGCTCCCGCGTCCACCAACGCAACCCAGGTGAACGTCACCGGGGCCGTGGGAGCGACATCTCCCGTCCAGGTCAGCTGCCGCGTCGCGGAGATGTAGGTGACAGCCGGCGGCAACGTCGCTTCCACCACTGTCAAAGCGGCGGGAACCGTGTGCGAGAACGTGGTCGTCATACTCACGGGGCCGTCGTTCCGCAAGGTTAGCGTCGCCGTCACCCGTTCGCCCGGCAGCGGAACCGTTGATGTGATCGTCCAGCG
>JAUWHU010000371.1 GCA_030605705.1 Thermoflexia bacterium
CCGACGACGACGTGGCTGACCTGGTGAACCCCGGTTTCGTCTCCCGGTCGGCCGCGCAGGCCACTCTGCAGGCCAACGGCAACCCGGTCAACGACAGTTTCTCCCTCTCCGCCCAACTCGACCTATCCGGCGTCAGCACCGATGACGCGGCGACGCTGGTGATACTACCCTGCCGCCGCTTTACCTTTTTGCCCGAGTCGACCGAGTTGACGCTGGAATCGCGCCGCATTCTGGACGATTGCGTGATGCCCACCCTGTCGCAGAGCGTGGGCCTGTTCCTGCAAGTCAAGGGCTGCGCGGCCTGGCCTGGCCCTCCCGGCACGTACACGAAAGACGAGATCCTGGAATTTGCCGAGGCGCGCGCCCAATCGGTGGTGGACTACCTGGCCTCCCAGGGAATTGACCCGGCCCGCTTCATCGTCGAGGGTACCTTGCCGCCGGAGGCGCATTGGGAGACCGAGGACGCGGGGTTGCAGGCGGAGGACCGGTACGTGGAGATGACGTTGATAACGGTCGGGCGTTAGGGGTACGAGGAGAGCGACGATGCAAAAAAGACAGCGCAACATTTTGCTGCTGATAACGATTTTGATATTGACGACGGTTACCTGTTCAATCAGCGATGATGGCCCGCCCCGCAACGCAGTCGTGGTCCCGGTGACGGCCAACACCAGCCTCACTCGCTGGCTGGAAACGGCGATCGAGGATTTCAACGCCGCCAAAATCGAGACGGCCGCCGGCAACCCGGTCTACATCGTGCTCGACCCGATTGAATCGGGGCAGGCCGTGACCGATATGGCCGACGGCGGCCCTCTGCCGGCGCTGTGGGTACCGGATGGCCCGGTCTGGGTCAACTTGCTGGCCGATCAGGGTATGGACAGCTTCCAGGGCAACTGCATCAGTCTGGTTGAAAGCCCACTGGTCATCGCCATGTGGCGACCGGTGGCCGAGGCGCTGGGCTGGCCCGGCCGCTCCCTGGGCTGGCTCGATGTGGGCAGTCTGGCCGCCGACCCATCCGCCTGGGACTATTACAGCGGCGGCCAGTTCGGCGACACGCTGCGGTTGGGCCACACCCATCCTGGCCTGTCCGCCACCGGCGCCAGCACGCTGCTGGCTATCGTCCAGGCGGCCGAAGCGAAAACAGAGGCCGTCGGCGTGGACGAGGTTCAAAAGCCCATCGTGCAGGCTTCGGTGAGCGCGTTCGAGGCCGCCGTCTCCTGGTTCAGCAGCGCCACCGACGACCTGGGCCGGACGATGAGCGAACGGGGGATCAGCTATTTGGGGGCGGCCGTGATGTACGAGAGCACGGTCGTCAACTATGGCGGCGGCGATCCGGGCCTGGTTCCCATCTACCCCTTCGAAGGTACCTTTGTCGCCACGCACCCGGCCTGCTTGAACGGCGCGGCCGACGCCGAGATGCAAGAGGCGGCCGCCATCTTCCGCGACTATCTGCTGGGGGAAAAAGCGCAACGGATGGCCCTGGCCAACGGACTGCGGCCGGTCAACAAGAGCGTGCCCCTGGGCCTGCCGCTGGACGAGACCCACTCTGTTGATCTGTCCCAGCCAGAGATCGTCTTTGGCTCGCCCAGCGTGGATACGATTTACGCCGTGCAGGATTTATGGCAGGCGGCGCGCAAGGACGTGAACCTGGTCATGTTGTTGGACACGTCCGGCAGTATGAATGATGGCCGCAAGATAGACGGTGCGCGTGAGGCGGCCGTCCAATTCGTGGAACAGATGGGGGACGATGATTTTATCACCATCGTCGCGTTTTCAACCCAGCCAGACGCCCTTCTCATCCACGAGCAGGTCGGCCTGACACGCGGCAAGGTCATCGGCATGATCGAGGGGCTGAGGGCGGATGGTTATACAGCCCTCTACGACGCCATTGGCGACGCGGCCGCCATCATCGCCGACACCAACTCTCCGCAGACGAGCAACGTCATGGTCGTGCTGACGGACGGCCTGGACACGAAAAGTTCCCGCTATCACTTTAACCAGGCTTTGATTGAGATGGCCGCCGCCAACGACACCACCGTCTTTACCATCGCCTACGGAAACGACGCCGACGAGAAACTCTTGGCCGAACTGGCTCTCCAGGCCCACGGTAACTTTTACCTGGGCGACGAAGCCAGCATCGCCGCCATCTATGAGGAAATGTCGGCCGCTTTTGGCGGTAGCGTGGGTGTCGGGCGCTGAGTAGGTGAGCAACTGAGTAGCAGATGAATAATAGAGGAGGGAGCCTATGAGCATACGGCGTGAAATCATCACGTTTCACGCATCACGTTTCACGCATCACGTTTCACGTGGGTAGGAAGATCATAAACTAGAACAAAGGAGGCACTGAAAATGGCTACACTTTTAGATAAAGTCTCGACGTTGATCTCGGCAAATCTGCACGCCCTGGTGGATCAGGCGCTAAAGAGCAATAGTATGGCTGTGATTGACCAGTACATCCGCCAGGTGGAGGACAACCTGGAGAACCTGGAAGATGCCGCAGCCACGGTGGGCGGCGAAACCAAGTCCATCAAGCGCAAACTGATTGACTATGAGCAGAAAGAGAACGAATTGGACCGGGCGGTTGACGCTTTCCTCACGGAGGGCAACGAAGCGGCGGCTACGGCTGCCCAGAGCAAACTCAACAGCACCCAGCGGCTGGTTGAGACATACCAGGAGCAACTCGTTCGCCTGGAAGCCGAGTTCCAGCAGTTGTTGGACGCCAAAGTCAAACTGGAAGCGCGTCTGGCGACGATGAAGCAGCAGCGCGAGGAACTCGTGGCGCTTTTGGAATTGGCCAAGAGCAAAGAGGTCGCTGTCAAGGCCATGAAGGGCCTGGATGACCTGATGGGCTCTGGCGACGCCGACATTGGCCGTCTCGCTCAAGGCATCTATGCCCGGCTCGACAAAGCCACCACCGCCACCGAAATACGGGCCGCCAGCCTCGACGAGCAGATAGACGAGGTACTGGATCGCAGCACCCTCGACGCCCAACTGGCCGAGCGCAAGAAGAGACTTGGATTAAACGAATAGCCGCGAGGAAGGAGACGGGGAGAGAGGGAGGGAAAGAGAAAGAGAAAGAGAAAGAGAGAGAGAGAGAGGAGGGGGAGAGGAGGAAAGTTTTACCTCATTCCTCCCTGATTCTCTTTTCCCTCCATCCCCCTGTTCAGATTCTATGTCCACAATTCGCTCTGAATTACAGAAAAAAGCCCAAAGCGCCATCCTGCAATACGCCTTCTTCCGTTGGGAGAGTGCGGTGATTCTGGCTGGCACGATCCTGCTCACGGCGCTGTTTCCCCATCCCTTCTCGTGGTGGCCGGTGTGGGGGTGGCCGCTTCTGGGCCTGTTGGGGCTGGCTGCCATCATCCACTCTAGTCTGACCGACGCCGAAACCAACGCCAGGATATTGCAGGAACTCTTCCAGGAGCAATTTGACCCGCGCCAGATCAGGGATCAGGATTTGCGCGCGGATGTGGAAACCGCGCTAGAGTACCAGCGACACATCGAGGCCCTGGTGCGTGGGCAGCGATCTGGCGTGTTGCGGGACCGGTTAAAAGATACCGCCGACCAACTGAGTAACTGGGCCGGCAACATTTACCGGCTGGCACTACGACTGGATACTTACCGGGGGGACGTGCTGCTGGCCCGGGATCGGGAGAAGGTGCCGCAAGAGATCGAAACGCTCACCGCCCGGCGCAGGCAGGAGAGTGACCCTGCCATCCAGCAAGAGTTGGACGAGGTACTAGAAAGCAAGGGCAAACAGTGGCAGACGCTGCGCGCCCTGGACGCCCGCATGAAGCAGGCCGAGTTGCAACTGGAACAGAGCCTTACTGCCCTGGCCACGGTCTACGGCCAGGTGCAGTTGATTGACGCCCAGGACGTGGACAGCAGCCGGTCTGAGCGCTTGCAAGCCGACATCCAGGACCAGGTCAGCCGGTTGGATGACCTGGTCAGCAGCATCAACGAGGTCTACGACTACCACAGCCCCACGGCAGCCGCCTGACCGCCCGCGCCTCCATCACCACCGGTCGGGCGATCACAAGGCTCGCCCCTACGTGACGAAAACCTGTAGCCGCGAAATGGATTTCGCGCCGCCCCGTTGTCATTCCGAGCCAGGGCGACGCGCAGCGCGCGGAGCACGCCAGCGAGGAATCTCTAGCGTCTCTAAGAATTTTGGGGCGGAAGTGGCAGATTCCTCGCCGGCGCGTCGCTAACGCTCCGCTGGCTCGGAATGACAAAAAGGCGAGAAAGCGACGGACCACGCAACACGCACCACGTTTTGCGCCGCCAGCGACGGAACGCGATATGGAAATAGTGCGAATTGGCAGGTAGGATGGTATAATTAGCAAAACTTTACCTAACCCAGCTACTTAAGGAGCAAATTCGCATGATTCGACAAACTGCAACCGAACTAGCCGCCCGCCTGGGAGTCAAAACCCA
>JAUWHU010000388.1 GCA_030605705.1 Thermoflexia bacterium
CGAACTCGTACTTTGTGGAGTTATGATCATGGCGCAATTCCCGGAATTTTGGTGGCGTGAACGTCCGCTGATCTTTGGTCACCGAGGAGCAAGCCACGTCGCGCCCCAGAATACGCTGGCTGCTTTCCGGCGGGCCGCTGAGCTGGGGGCGGATGGCGTGGAGCTGGATGTGCATCTCACCGCCGAGGGTGTTCCTGTGGTCATCCACGACGAGCGCGTGGACGCTACGACGGACGGCAAGGGGTGGGTCGCGGAGCTGACCCTGCCCCAGGTCAAGGAGCTGGATGCGGGAGCGCACTTCGCTGCAGCTTTCGCCGGCGAGCGGGTCCCCACGCTGGAAGAAGTCCTGGCGGAGGTGGGGCAGCGTCTCATTATCAATATTGAGCTCAAGCCCTCAACCAAGAGTAGCGGCGGGCTGGAGGAGGCCGTCGTCGCCGTGGTGCGGCGGATGGGGATGCTGGAACGGGTCTGGTTTTCCTCTTTCAAGCCCTACGCGCTTTACTGGATCCGCCAGCAGGAGCCGGCCGTGCCCTGCGGGCTGCTCTACAGTCCGTTGACCTTCTGCTCGCGGCTGTTAGCGCCGGTTACACCGCACGAAGCCTTGCACCCACATCATTCCCTGGTACGGGAGGCTATGGTGCGCCGCGCTCACCGGCGGGGATTGCGGGTAGTGACCTGGACGGTGGATGACGAGGACCAGGCCAAACGTTTTGCTGAGTGGGGCGTGGATGTTATCATCACCAATGAGCCGGAGCGTTTGCTGGCCTTCTGGCCGTAACGCTCGTAGTAGCGACTTTAGTCGCTCCATCACTCAAGTAGTTGGTTTGTTTGTGGCCACAGTGATGACCGTAGTAGCGACTTTGGTCGTTCTATCACTCAAGTAGCTGGTTTGTTTGTGATCGTAATGACGACCGTAGTAGCGATTTTGGTCGTTCTATCACTCAAGTAGCTGGTCGGCTTGTGACCGTAATGACGACCGTAGTAGTGACTTTAGTCGCTTCATCACTCAAGTAGTTAGTTTGTTTGTGACCGTAATGACGACCGTAGTAGCGACTTTAGTCGCTTTATCATTCAAGTAGCTGGTTTGTTTGTGGCCGCAGTGATGACCGTAGTAGCGACTTTAGTCACTCCATCACTCAAGTAGCTGGTTTGTTTGTGACCGTAATGACGACCGTAGTAGCGACTTTAGTCGCTCTATCACTCAAGTAGCTGGTTTGTTTGTGACCGTAATGACGACCGTAGTAGCGACTTTAGTCGCTCCATCACTCAAGTAGCTGGTCGGCTTGTGACCGTAATGACGACCGTAGTAGTGACTTTAGTCGCTTCATCACTCAAGTAGCTGGTCTGTTCGTGGCCGCAGTGATGACCGTAGTAGCGACTTTAGTCGCTTTATCACTCAAGTAGCTGGTTTGTTTGTGACCGTAATGATGACCGTAGTAGCGACTTTAGTCGCACCATAACGAACGGCTAATCATTGCCGCATGGGGGAGATGCCTTGATATGCCCTATGAATACCGCAAAATGACTCCCGCGGAGCGTGCCGCCATCATAGCATACCGTCGCAGTCAGGGTTACCCCTTGCACTCCCCACCACATCCTTATCGCGAAGGCGGCTGGTATTGCGTTAGCGCCATCAACTATGACCACGCGCCCGTCATTGATCCTGCAGAGCGCCGCACCGCCTTTGAAGATCAAATGCTCACTACTCTAAGTGCTATCGGCGAACTTGCCGCGTGGGTCGTTTTGCCCGATCATTATCACATTCTCATTGACATAGGGTCGTTAGATCACCTCTCTACCGCTCTCAAGCAACTGCATGGCACAACCTCACGGACATGGAACCTGGAAGACGGTTTGACCGGGCAGCGGAAGGTGTGGTACAAATTTTATGATCGTTGGATTCGGGATGAACCACACTATTACCGTGCGTTCAACTACATACACTATAACCCTGTCAAACACGGATATGTCATCTCTCCTTACGATTGGCCCTGGTCAAGCGTTATGCGCTATGTGGAGACTTTCGACCGCGAATGGCTTCGTGAACAATGGAGAAGGTGTCCACCACCGGCGGAGGGTTATGGTGATATAGCGCACCAGGAATAGAGTGGTTAACTGATAAGAATGAAGAACGACTTTAGTCGTTACTACGGTTGTTACTGTGGTTATGGTGATATGGCAATATCATGGCAGACACGGCAGCGCGGTCGGCGGCGAGCCTTTGATCTGCCGGTAGGCTGCGCGGGCGGCGAGCTGCTCCGGCGCGAGTGTGCCTTGCGCCCAGCAGGTCACGTCCTCACCGTGGAGGGTTGTCACGTGGCCGATGTTTTCTTGAGTACCGTGA
>JAUWHU010000050.1 GCA_030605705.1 Thermoflexia bacterium
CGAGCCGGCACCGCCCGGCGACCCCCAGCCCAATCCGCCCGACGAGCCGGACAAGGTGCGATTTGTCGCAGGCGGGTTCGCGCCCCAGAAGGAGCTCGAGGAGGTGGCGGCCTCTCTCCAGAGATGGGTTATGGAGCAATCCCAGAAACCGGAGGAGGAGCGGGCGACCTGCGCGGTGTTGGTGCCGCGCAACCAGCGCGGGTTCGCGTTGGAGCCGTTGTTGAAGGCGCGCCGGATCGAGTACGTCACGCTGCTGCGCAGCACTCCCGGCACGCGCGCGGCGGCGGGCGCGTTAGGCAACATCGTCGCTTACTTAGCCGATCCCACGTCGCCGCTCAAGTTGGCGACGGTTTACCGCGTCTGGCGGCGAGCAGACCGAGCGGATGAGGAGCGCAACCGGCAAATGAACGCGGTCGCCAAGCTGCTGCGCAAATGCCGCCACGTTGAGGATTTCCTCTGGCCCCGCGCGAGCCGCGATTGGCTGGAGGATCTGGAAAGCGCGGATGATGCCAGGGCGCCGCTCCTGAGCGAATTCCGCGAGCTCGTCCGCCGCTGGCAGGGCGCGACGGCCCTGCCGATTGACCAATTGCTGCTCACGTTAGCGCAGGACCTTTTCGACAAGCCCTCGGACCTGGCCGTCGCGCACAAGCTGGCCTCGGTCCTGCGACAGTACGTTAACGGCCATCCCGACGCGCGGCTGCCGGAGCTGACGCAGGAGCTGGCCGTCGTCGCCAAGAACGAGCGCAAATTCATGGGCTTGAGCGAGGATGATACCGGCTTCGATCCCGAAAAGCACCGGGGCAAGGTCGTCATCGCCACCATTCACAAGGCCAAGGGGCTGGAATGGGACCGGGTCTACCTGATCTCGACTAACGCCTACAACTTCCCCTCCGCGTTGCCCGGCGACGTGTTCATCGCTGAGAAATGGTTCGTGCGCGAGCGATTGAACTTGGAAGCCGAGACGTTGGCGCAGTTGAAAGCTTTGCACGCAGACCCGACTTTTTTCCCTTACGATGAGGGGCAGGCGACGTTGGAGGCCCGGTTAGATTACGCCTCTGAACGGCTGCGGTTGTTCTACGTCGGTATCACCCGCGCGAAGCGGGAGTTGCTGGTCACGTGGAACACCGGCCGGCGCGGCGACCAGCAGCCGTCGGTGCCGTTCATCGCGCTGCAGACGCGCGTGGAGGCGTGTCCGTAGTAACGACTTTAGTCGTTCAAGAAGCGACTGAAGTCGCTACTACGCCCGCTATTACAATTTTGCTCGTAGTGGAGGAGGCAATCGCAGCCCAGAATGCCCAGGCATGAATGCCAGGGCTACGGAGCAACGCCCCGTGAACGGGGCTAGATTGATATGGCGTCGCTGTGTAGTTGACGCCACTCCGCTGCGCTACGTGGCTGACTACGAACAGCCGGATTCATCCGGCGTGACTGCGTAGCTCAGAATTCCTACGGGGACTATAACCAACCGTCGCTACCGTTCATCGCGTTGCAGACGCGCTTTGAGGCTGAAAGCGGGTATGATCATGGAGAGATGTCCGCGTAGTATATCAAATTGGGTGATTGGGTGTGAGGATGTCCATCTGTTAAGTAGTCGGCAGCTCTATCTGTGATCGGTTCGGGAGCGAGTATCTATGGGCATAGATATTGTAGAGACACTTGTAGTCGTGAGCGTGGGTATATTACCTTGGATCTCGGCGACTGTCTATAGGCTGAAGTATCCATCCCAAGATTTCTCCTACCCTATGCCTGTACAGCTGGCTGTTCAGTTTACTCAATCAATAATGGTCATTCTGGTCCTTCTATACGTGGCCCTAAATCAGCCTCTTGGTCTTGTTTCCATTGGCCTTTCTTTCTCCTCTTTTGATGTGGAGGATATAGGCCTCATCAATTCAATCACAACCTTTGTTATGGGCAGTATTATCATATACAGCTTCATCATGTTGCCATTCAGCCTATATGCGACATTCATTCACAAAATTATGAAAAAGGAAACCGACCTCTCAAAAATACCGACGGAGGTCTTCTCTAAATACTCTAAATACAGATCTTTTTGGAGTCGTATTGTTTTCCTGATTCAACTCCTGTTAAACGTTGCTGCCGAAGAACTATTATTCAGAGGATACTTTGTTATCCTACTGGGCGAGAAAACCGGGGCCGTATTTTTATGTACATTGATCTCTATCGCATTGTTTGTAATGGCCCATCTTCATTATGGCCGTTCTAGGATTTTTTTCTATTTCTGGTATGGCATTGCTCTCTCTTGGCTAACCCTATCAACAGGAAATATAGTGTGGGCGATTAGTGTTCACTGGTGCGGGAATTTCTTCTATGTGCTCAAAATATGGAAATCTGCAAGCAAGGAATCTCGACAACCTTTGGTCAAAGCCGTAGCTGATGAGCCATTCCAGTAGGCACGGGCCAACTTTGAGTGACTGCCCGGTGGCCCGATGATGAATCAGCGTGCATGGAGCTACGCCCCGTTCACGGGGCTGATTGATCCGTTGGCGTGGCTTCTCCAGCTCGGTTAGCCGGATTCATCCGGCGTGGCTGCGTAGCGCGGGGATTGATCCCCGCGTGGGATGCGGGACCGATGATTGAACGTCTGATGATGACTCAACCCAATTTTCTTTGCGTCTCTGCGCCTCTGCGTTGCAGCCTTTGGTTCTTTCAGTAGAGCATTTGATGATTTTTTGCCTAAATGGAACTGTCGCGCTGTACCTCTCCTCCAGTCAAATGAGCAAGCTATTTAATCACGGATCCTAACCTGACAAGCCAGAACCAAAAGGATTTTTGCCACGAATTAAACGAATTTTCACTAATTTTTTCTTTTTCGTGTTAATTCGTGAAATTCGTGGCAGAATATTCTTGCTCATTGTACACGAATTTCATTGTCAAGCGCCTAAGGAGAAAAGCACGGGCGGCTCACTCCAATCTTCCTCTTGACAAAATCCTGTTCTGTATTATCCTGTCATCACAGGATGACATCATCCCGTGGTGGGTATTGACAGTTTTCCAACTGCTGCTTCCTTCAACGCGATTGTGAGATTACTAATGCACACAGATGCCCCAGAGATTACCGGCGAGATCAATCGCTCCAGTCCCATGCCCTATTATTATCAGCTGCAAGAGCTCCTGCAAACTTGGATGGAGGAAAATCAAATCCCTCCTCACACACAAATCCCTTCCGAACTCGAGTTGGGGGAGCGTTTCGAGGTCAGCCGCACAGTGGTGCGCCAGGCCCTGTTGGAACTGGAACGCGGCGGCTTGATATACCGGCTCAAGGGACGGGGGAGCTTCGTGACGCAGCCCAAACTGCGCCAACAGATCACAGAGCTGACCAGTTTTACGCAGGATGCGCGTGAACGTAACACTCGTCCCGGCGCAAAGGTATTATGGCAGGAAATGCAGCCTGCCGGTGAGACCGTCGCCCAACACCTGCAAATTGCCCCACAAACCCCCGTTTTCTGCCTGGAACGGATCCGCACCATCAACGGCGAGCCGGTCGCTCTGGAAACCGCTTATCTCAATTTTGAAGGAGTTGAGAATTTACTCACGGAGCATTTCGAGGACCAATCACTCTACGAAATCCTCGCCGTGCGGCAGGGGATCATACCCTTTCAAGCCAAGCAAGAACACGAGGCCGCCATCGTGCGTTCGCGCGAGGCCGAGGTGTTGCAGCTGCAAACCGGCGCGCCGGTGATGCTTATCGCCCGCACAACCTACACCGCCGATGCACGCCCCGTGGAATTCGTGAAGTCTGTGTACCGGGGAGACAAGTACCGTTTTGTCACCCGACTGAAGCAAACTTGAGGCATTTTTCCCTTATCTACGTCATAATTCACCGGCAGGAGTGAGATGCTGCCCTACGTCATAGGCGTCGCGAAAGAAAAACGCGAATTGCGAGCCGTGCTCTTGGATGCGTCAGGAGAGGTACTGGGGCGGGAGCGTACCGACCTCCCGGAGCTTCAAGATCAGGGGACAACCGCATACGCCCAAACTTTGCCCGTCGTTGCCGGCTCCGTCGCGGAGCAAGCCGGAGTCGCTTTGGAGCAAGTGCAAGCAATCGCCCAAACTATCAGGGCACAAAGACATTCGCCGCCCTCCCCCCCTCCCCTTGAGCCATGGCCCCATCTCCCTTTGACTCTGGTGAGTCATGCTGCCGCTACCCTGGTTGGAGGTGCTCGTACCCACCAGGGAATCACGCTGCTTTCTGGAACGGAGCTGCTGGCCTATGGTGAAAATGGGCCGGAAAAGCAAGCCCGGGCCGGAGGATGGGGGTATCTGCTGGATCAGGGCAGCGACTACGCTCTGGCAGGGGAAGCATTGGCGGCTGTGATGCGAGCGGTGGACTGCGGGCGGCCACACTCCACAATCTTGACCGCCCTTATGCTGCAGGCGCTGGGGTTGGACGAACCGTCCGAGATTCCGTCCTGGCTCTACGCTCCCTCCCGCTGCCCCTCCGAAGTCGCCGCGCTGGCCTCCGTGGTGTTGGCGGCGGCGCAGGAAGCAGACCCTCTGGCTGTAGAAATTGTAGCCCGTGGTGCGGATGCGCTGGCTGAAGCAGCGCAGGCAGTAGCTCGACAGCTGGAATTGCAGGGGGAACCCTTCCCCGTGGTCTTGAGCGGCGATTTACTGACGACCAATATTTTCTACCGCGAATTGGTCGCTCAGGCAGTGCTAACGCGCTTGCCACAGGCGTATCCCACGCCGCCGCAGGCCGATGCTACCGTAGGCGCGGCCTTACTGGCCCTGGAGTCGCTGGGATACCCGTCGTGCCAGTCGTCTGAGACGCAGGTGATGCCCGGCCGGCCGCGGTCCTCGGAACAGACAAACGTCCTGACCCGCGACCTGGATCTACGCACCACACGGCAAATAGTAGGGTTGATGCATGTAGAAGATCGGCGGGCAGTGTCTGCCGTGGGCGATGTGCTTCCCGAAATCGTGGCGGCCGTGGATGCCATTGCCGCCCGGGTGCGGGAAGGTGGGCGCTTGATCTACGTGGGAGGCGGCACCTCGGGCCGCCTGGGGGTGCTGGATGCCTCCGAATGCCCGGCGACGTTCAACGCGCCCCCGGAACAGGTCGTCGCGGTGATGGCAGGGGGGCCAGAAGCCTTGTTCTGCTATGGGGAACGCGATGAGGATGATGTGCCGGCCGGGCAACAGGCCTTGCGCGAACTGAACGTTGGCTCGCTCGACAGCGTGGTGGGTATCACTGCCAGCGGCAGTACGCCCTTTACCGTCGGTGCTCTAACGGAGGCGGCTCGGCAAGGGGCGCTGACCATCGCCCTGGTTTGCAACCTCCCGGCGCCGCTGGCTGAGCTGGCCGACTATGTGATCGCGCCGCTGGTAGGGCCGGAAGCACTCTCCGGCTCCACCCGCTTGAAGGCCGGTACGGCTCAGAAGCTGGTCTTGAACATGTTGAGCACCGCCGTGATGGTGCGGCTGGGAAAGACTTACGGGAATCTGATGGTGGATGTGCGCCAGGACAACGCTAAATTGCAAGGACGCGCGCGCCGCATCGTGGCGCGGATCTGCAATGTATCTCAGGAAGCAGCCGCGGCAGCTCTAGAACGTACCCACGGTGACGTGAAGGACGCGGCCCTCTGTCTCCTAACCGGAGTATCGCCAGAGGACGCCAAAGCGCATCTTGAACAGAGTAGCGGCGTGTTACGGGTGGCTTTGAAGACCTTCTCACCCCCGGACGCCGGGTCGCCTTCCCGCCGCTAGAACAAGACAAGAGAACGCATGGAACAGGTTTACATCGTTGATTGTGCTGAATACAACTCACAGGCAATAGCCGACGGTATCCGCGCCGCCGCTACTGCCCTGGGCGTGCCATTGCCGCAGGAACAGGAGGTGTTGTTGCACCCGGCTTGCCCGTGGGCGCACCCACGTTTCGCGCCCCACGCCCACACCCACCCGGCGGTGCTTGCCGGAGCAGCTGCGGCATTGACAGGGAACACCCTCACCATCGCCGCCAACAGTCTGCCGGGTTTTCCCACGCGCTATTCCTACCGCCAGGCTGGTTACGTCAAACTGAGCCAGCAGCTGGGAGCGCGGCTCGTCGCGTTGGATGAGGCCGCAACGCAAGTGGTACAGCTGCGCGAGGATGCCGGCGTGGATAAAAAAGTCGCGTTACCCAAACCGGCGTTGCAGGCGGACTTCACAGTCGCGCTGCCCAAACTGACCGGCAGCACGTTCGTGTCCTTCGCGGGCGCGATCCGTCATCACCAAAGCCTGCTCCAGGCTGATGCTCAAGCGGCAGGACACCAGCGACTGCACACGAAGATGGTGGACTTGCTGGAGGCCGCGCCACCGGACTTGATCGTCGTGGACGCGATCACAGCCCTGCACAAAGGCGGCGAACTAACGGGTGAGCCTGTAGGATTGGGGATGTTGATCATCGGCGCCAACCCCGTCGCCGTGGATACGATCTGTGCCCTGGCGTATGGTCTGGACCCCGCCACGATCAAGTATTTGCAGTTGGCCTCTGAGCGCGGCTATGGCCCCGCCAATCCGGCGCAGATCCAAGTGTTGGGAGATCTGACACTGGCCGAACTAACTGCGCGCGCGGCACAAGTCGAGCATATTGATCCTGATCCTGCACATTACCCGCTTCCCCCTCAAGTCAAAGTGCTGCGTTCGGATAAATCGGGGTTGAGCGGGACGGCGGGCGCGCTGACCGAAGTCTTCCTGCTCACAAAGCAGGGAGGCATTAGCTGGCACAAATCCCGTGAAGCGGTGATCGTGCTGGGCAAGGTGACCGGCGTACCCACGGGCCAGGACGAGAAAGCTACCATCGTTTTCCTGGGAGATTCCGCGCACGCGGAGTATCAAGGGTACAGCCGGGCCGTGCGGCTGAGTGGTCGCTATGTACCGGTCAGCAAATTGTTGACCGAGGTGCCTTACGCCTTGAAGGTCGGCAAC
>JAUWHU010000461.1 GCA_030605705.1 Thermoflexia bacterium
CAGCAAAAATCAGCTACGAATTTGTGTGTACTGCCTACCCACCCGACACACGAATTAACACGAAAAAGAGCAAGACCAGTTTGAGACGCCCCGGATTATTGAGATGGTACCGGAGCACGAATCACTAATCACAAATACCAGGAGGTGTTACCATGTTGAAAGAATATCTTGAACGTTCCTTGCTCATGGGGATAGGCGTTCTCTCCCTCACCCGCGAGAAAGCACAAGCGCTGGCGGAAGAAATGGCTCAGCAAGGCAAGGCCACACAGGGCGAGGTCAAAAGTCTGACCGAGGGGCTGGTCAAGCGCGGCGAGGAAGAACGTAACGCGCTACGCAAGGTCGTGCGGGAGGAGTTTGACGCATCGCTCAGAGAGATGCGCCTGGCCACAGCCAGCGACATCAAAACCCTCCAGGCGGAGATAGAGAAGCTCAAAGCGCAGCTCGCAGCCGGCAATGAGGCGCCAGAAGTCAAGGAATGTAAAGAGTGAGCAGCTGGAAGCTCAAATTGGCCCGCCAGTATCTGAGCAAAAGCGACCCGGCAACGCTCCTGACGCTTGTGAATGAGCTCCTGCCCACTTTGATCACGTCGCTCGCGCCGGAGGAACGCCTGGCTTTCCTGCAATCGCTCGTCCAGACCCATCTGGGCGCGTTGCTGCGCGGCGTTGACAAAGAGAAACGAGCCGCCTTGCTCAACACCTTGCTCCCCTCCCTGATGCAGGAATTCCCATTAGAAGACCTGGATGTGCTGAAGGTCTTTGGCTAACGCCCACCCCCAAGCCAATCAAACAAACAATGACACATACAGAACAAGAACAAACAACTTTCCATGACCCTTTCCCTGTTAGCGATATGTTATGGCGCGGTGTACTCTTTTTGAGCTTGCTGCTCCTGCTGTTCTACGTGGGAATCCACTGGCCTGTTTGAGCCATCCTTAATCGCACACCCAAATAGAGAAACCGCCCACGGGAAATCCCCTGAGCGGCCAATGGGCGTTTATTCCAAACCACGAGCAAGATTTGCCGTATTCTGGGCGTACCCGCGAGAATTATGGTCTGCCATTTGCCTATTTGCCCATTTGCCATTCGCCATTTGTTAATTCGGAGATAAAAACCAACTATGAAACGTGATCTCGACCACTTGATGGAGACCCGCCGGCTAGATGCCATCGTCGTCAGCGGGCGCGTCCACGGCAACCCGCCGCTGTACTACCTCACCGATGGCATTGCATTGACCCAGGCTCACGTCATCAAACGCCGGGGCGAGCAGCCCGTGCTCATCGCCGGGGCTATGGAACGCGAAGAAGCAGCGGCGACGGGGCTGCCCGTGATCCTGAGCTCCCGCTACAACTACCGGGGACTGCTAAAACAACACCAGGGCGACCGGCTGGCCGCCAGCGTTGCCTATTTCCAACGCATGTTGGAGGATCAACACATCACCGGACGAGTGGGGTTCTACGGGGTCCGGGAGCAAGGCGCAGCCTACACCTTCCTGCGCGCGTTAGCAGCGGCCCTGCCGGAGATCGAGATTGTAGGGGAGTTCGGTAACAATCTGTTTACCGCCGCCCGCGCCACCAAGTCAGCAGAGGAAGCCGCGCGCATCCGGGAAGTCGGGCGGCGCACCATCGAGGTCGTGCGCGAGACGGTCGCCTTCCTCCAAAGCCACGCTGTCGGCCCCGACGAGACGCTCCGCCGCGCCGATGACGCGGTGCTCACCGTGGGCGACGTTCACGCCCACATCCGCCGTCACATCGCCCTGCAAGGATTGGAAGACCCCGAAGGCTTCATCTTCGCTACCGGGCGGGATGCCGGCATCCCGCACAGCAAAGGTACGCTCTCCCTGCCAATGCGCCTGGGAGAGAGCATCGTCTTCGATATCTACCCTTGCGAGGCGGGCGGCGGCTACTTCTTCGACATGACCCGCACCTTCTGCCTGGGCTACGCGCCGGACGCCGTGGCCCGTATCTACGAGGACACACGCGCCTGTCAAGAACAGCTCATCGCGGCCTTAGCCGTGGGGGAAGAAACCCGCCATTATCAGCAGCTGACTTGTGAGTTCTACCGGCAACGCGGGCACCCCACCCTCGCCGACGATCCCCAGACATTGAAAGGCTACGTCCACAGCCTGGGCCACGGCGTGGGGCTGGAACTGCACGAATCTCCAACCTTCAGCGATACGGACGGCAATACAGCGCGCCTGCGCCCCGGACACGTCTTCGCCATCGAGCCGGGCCTTTACTACCCCGAACAGGGGATGGGATGTCGCCTGGAAGACGTGCTGTACTTGGATGAAGACGGCGTCGTGCATAACTTCACCACTTACCCGCGCGAGCTCGTCATCCCGATGAGGTGATGAGGTAAGGAGTAACATGTCCCTCCGCATCCTGGGTATTGAGACTTCCTGCGACGAGACCGCCGCAGCGGTGGTAGAGGACGGCAGCACGATCCTCTCCAATATCATCGCCTCTCAAGTTGACCTGCACGCCCAATACGGCGGCGTGTATCCAGAGCTGGCCTCCCGCGCCCACGTGGAAGCCATCGTGCCGGTGGTGGAAAAATCACTGCAGCAGGCGCACATCGCCTGGCAGGATTTGGATGCCGTGGCCGTGACCTACGGGCCGGGGCTGCCCGGTTCGCTGCTGGTGGGGCTGAATTTCGCCAAGGGCGCGGCGCTGGGCCGGGGGCTGCCCCTGGTCCCCGTCAACCACCTGGAAGGACATCTCTACGCTCACTGGCTTGAGACCGGCGCGGGGGGCGCAGCCGACGGCCATCTGGCGTTTCCCCTCCTGGCCTTGATCGTCTCCGGCGGACACACCGAACTGCTCCTGATGCACGCTCACGGGAAGTACGAGTATTTAGGCGGAACATTGGACGACGCCAGCGGCGAAGCCTTCGACAAGGTGGGGCGGCTGTTGGAGGTGGGCTACCCCGGCGGCCCCGCCATCGAAAAGATCGCGCAGCAGGGCAACCCGCGCGCCTTTGATTTTCCGCGCGCCTGGCTGCCCGACACCTACGATTTCAGCTTCAGCGGATTGAAAACAGCCGTCTTGCGCACCCTGCAGCATTTCAACGGCCCGCGCCCCCCGCACTTCGTAGCAGATATGGCCGCTTCGTTCCAGGCCGCCGTGATTGAGGTGCTGGCAGAAAAGACCGCGCGCGCAGCCCGCGAATTCAATGTCGAGAACGTTGTCCTCTCCGGCGGCGTCTCCGCCAACACCGCGTTGCGGAGGGCGGTACGCGCTCGCGTCTCCGTCCCCGTCTACACCCCGCCGCCAGTACTCTGCACCGACAACGGCGCGATGATCGCCGCCGCCGGGACTTACCGCTATCAAGCCGGCATCCGCGCCGGGTGGGACCTAGATATCGAGCCGGGGTTGCGCCTGGCGTGATTCACGGCACTAAAGTGCCTACTACGACCTTTTTCTCCAAATATTGAAAAGATGCACTGAGAATCATGGTCTGTCATTTGCTGATTTGCCATTTGCCATTTGCACATTTGCCATTTGCATATTTGCGGCCTTGCCGCGCTATGTTTCTCTTAGTTCCTGCCCGCCAAGCACGCTTTTGAACGAAAGTCCCCAACTCAGCATGGCAACCGTGCCCAATCCCACGCCCAGCAAGTACGAGAGACCCCATCCCAGCCAGCCATAGGCCGCTGCTAAGTCTTGGTCAATTCCAAAGGGCAAGGTCAGCGCCAGCTGGGCCGCGACGTGGTACCCGCCCAGACCGCCGGGGGTGGGGGCCGTCATGCCTAAGGCGGTCGCCCAAGTGACTACAGCGGCGACCAGGAAGGGACGTGCGGGCAGGGCGTGGTACAGTAGCGCTCGCTGCATGGCGATGTAGTAGACGAGCACCGCTCCCCAAATCCCCAGCGACAATAATCCCAGCTTGATTCCTTTGTGGGGCGAGCGGAGGGCTTGGAGTCCCTCTAAGATGCCGCGCAAGGGATTGAGCCAGCGTTCGGGGTCGCCGAGGGGGAGGCGGGTCAATACCCATCGGGCCTGGCTCTCGACTTTCTCCGGGTAGAGCGCCATCAGGGTCAGTACCAGGATCACCCGTAAGGCCGCGCCTCCGCCGAGGATGCCTTTACTGACGGTGTCTTCCATGCCGGAGATGAACGGCAGGGTCAGCACCATGACGACGCCGATGGTCAGCATATCGAGTGTGCGCTCAACGACCACGGTCGAGAGTGCCATCATGGCCGAGACGGGGCTGCGCAGGCTGGCCGCCACGCCGCGCGCCGGATCGCCGGCGCGGAAGGGGAGCATATCGCTGACCAGATAGCCAATGCTGATCAGGCCGAAGGCTTCGCGGACCGTGAGCTGCTTATCTAACAGGAGCCGCCAGCGATAAGCGCGGAGCACATAGCTGCTCAATGCGCACAGCGCGGCGGCCCCGACCCAACCCCAGCGCGCCCCGCGCAGCGCGGCCCAGACCTTGTCGAATTGCACTTTGTGCAGCGCGAGGTACAGGCCCCCGGCGGTGACGAGGATCACGATTAAAATTTGCACGCTTTTCTTTTTCATCAGGGGCATTATACCATAGCGCGGCAAGCCGCAAATGTGCGAATGAAGAATAGAGAATAGAGAATGAAGAATGAAGAATGGAGAATGGAGAATGATGAATGGTGAATTCGGTAAGTTTTGTATTTGCACTGTTTTTGAACTTTGCTATACTCAAGGGGTCTGCCAGACTGCGGAGGTCTAAAGAGGTCTACAGAAGTCTACCAAGGAGGAAACGATGGAATTCTTTGAGTTGATCGCTAAACGTTACAGTGTACGGGCTTACGAACCCAGTCCCGTGGAGGAGGAGAAGCTGCAGCAAATCCTCGAGGCGGCCCGGCTGGCTCCCACGGCGGCCAACCGGCAGCCCTTTCGGATCATCGTGATCCACACCGAGGGCCGGGAAGCGGAGCTCCGGCGGATCTATGGCAAGAAGTGGTTTGTCCAGCCGCCCTTGGTCATCGCGGTTTGCGGTGTGTTGGGGGAGGCCTGGGTTCGCCGCGAGGACGGCAAACGCTACGTGGATGTGGATGCCGCCATCGTGATGGATCACTTGACGTTAGCCGCCACGGATTTGGGACTGGGCACCTGCTGGATCGCGGCTTTTGACCCGGAGGCGGCCCGCGAGGTATTGGAGCTTCCTGAGGGGATCGAACCAATCGTTTTCACGCCCCTGGGGTATCCTGCGGATGCTCCTCGCCCCAAAAGGCGCAAATCCCTGGAATCTTTGGTGAAGTACGAACGGTGGTGAAGCGCGGGGCTGAAGCCCTCGCGCTAAAAGAGCAAAGCCCTTCGGGCTAACACTAGCCCCCGAATGGCCTGTGAGGTCTGCCCGTTTGTGGTGTGTTGATGATCATGGAGGCGACAACCTAAACCGCCAAGACGCCAAGGCGCAAAGAAAACACAGGAAAACTTGGCGTTGTGGGCATTGCCTGCCCACACCTACGGTTTGCGGCTTTGCGGTAAATTCTCCGCTTAACAAGGCTACCAACTTTACAGGGTTTAGACCTCCGAGGTCTTTGAGACCTCGGAGGTCTTGAGAGGAGGTTCCTCTTTGCGTTTCACGCTTTCTACCGGTTCGCTGTACACCTATGGCCTTAACCGTATCTTCGCTCTGGCCCAGGAGGCCGGGTTTGACGGCATCGAGGTGTTGGCGGATGTGGATTTTGACACTCGCCAACCCGCTTACCTCCTGCAGCTGGCGGAACGCTATGCTATGCCCATCTTCAGCGTTCACGCGACGTTCTGGCCCCGGCGGCTGCCGGCGTGGCCTGCTAAGCATCCCGAAAGCATCGCCCGGACGGCTGAACTGGCGACAGCGGTTGGGGCAGAGATTGTGGTGCTGCATCTGCCCTTCCGCAATGAACGGGCGTATGGCCGCTGGCTGCGCGCGCAGCTGACGGATTTACAGGCGAAATATCCCAATCTGATCTTCGCGGTGGAAAATATGCCGCTGCAGTGGGTGCGCTGGTGGCCTTTCGGGCCGTTGAACTTCTGGCGGATGAACACATTGAAGGCCTGGAGCAAGTTCCCGCATCTTACCTTAGATACCACTCACGTCGCCACGCGGGGCTGGGATTTGCTGGAGTTGTACGCCGGTCTGCGCGGGCAAATCGCACACGTTCACCTCTCCAATGCCCGGCGCTTGGGCCGCCGGCGGGTGCAGGAACATCGCCGCCTGGAGGATGGCTTCCTTCCGTTAGGTGATTTTCTGGCGCGGCTGGCCGCCGATGGATACGCCGGTGTGGTGACGGTGGAGCAAAACCCGCTGGCGTTGGACGCGCAAGATGAGGCGCAGGTGCGCCGCCATCTGCGGGAACAGGTCGCTTTCTGCCGGGCGCACGGCGGCGGGCCGGAGGAGACCCGCCGGCCGGATTGGCGGGCTGCCCTGCGACAGCTCGTTCTCTGGCTGGACGAGGCCGGCGTGGGATACAAGGTCGTCGGCGGGACGGGGGTGGCGCTGCACGGCGTCGCGGTGCCGGTTCACGACGTGGATTTGGAGATGTCCGTGGAGGACACTTATCGCTTTCAGCAGCGCTTCGCGGAGCAGACGTTGGAGCCGGTCGCGTTGCGCGAGAGCGAGACGTACCGCTCGCATTTCGGACGTTTCGAGATCGCGGGCCTGATCGTCGAGGTGATGGGCGACTTGCAACGGCGCGAGGACGGTCGCTGGACGCCCACGTCCACGCTCACGGAGGCCACGGTCAACTTAGCTGGCGTGCCGGTGCGCGTCCCCTGGCTGGAGGAGGAGACATTGGCCTACATCCGGCGCGGGCGGATGGGGCGAGCCGCGCTTTGTCTACCGCACTGCGACCACGAGCGGCTGCTCTCCTTGCTGCGCGGGGAACGACGTATCTACGTTATCTGATGCTGTCAGCCGTCAGCCGTCAGCCATCAGCGTTCAGCCATTAGTCATCAGTCACCACTCACCATTTGCCATTTGCCCATTTGTCATTTTTAATTTATCATTTCTTCATTCTTCATTCTTCATTCTTCATTCACCCATTCGCCATTTCTTCATTTGCCCATTTGTCATTTTTAATTTGCCATTTCTGCATTCGTCATTTACCATTTTTTCATTTATCATTCTCTTGTGACCTGGTCTACACTCAACCACGACATCGTGACCTGCACGGCCTGCCCCCGGCTGGCGACCTACCGGCGGGAGGTGGCCCGCGTCAAGCGGCGGGCTTACCGCGACTGGGATTACTGGGGGAAGCCGGTACCGGGCTTCGGCGACCGGAACTCGCGGCTGTTGATCGTGGGGCTGGCGCCGGGAGCGCACGGCTCCAATCGCACCGGGCGAATGTTCACCGGCGATAGTTCGGGCAAGACACTGTTCGAAGCGCTGCACCGCGCCGGTTTCGCCAACCAGCCCACCTGGGAGCGCGTAGACGACGGCCTGGAACTCAGCGATGTCTTCATCACGGCGGTGGCGCGCTGTGTACCCCCTAAGAACAAACCCACTCGTCAGGAACTCCTGAACTGTCGGCCTTTCCTGGCGCGGGAGATGGCGCTGCTGCCCTCGCTGCGGGTGGTGCTCGCGTTAGGTCGCATCGCGTTCGATGGCGTTCTCGGTTTGCTGCGAGCACAGGGCGCGGAGATTCCCCCGCGCTCGTTTCGGCACGGGGCCTGTTATGACCTGGGACCGGAATGGCCCACGTTGCTCGTCTCCTACCATCCCAGCCGTCAGAACACTCAGACTGGCCGTTTGACGTTGGAGATGTTTGATGCGGTTTTCGCGCAGGCGCTGTTGAGAATAGAGAATGAAGAATAGAGAATGAAGAATGAAGAATAGAGAATTGAGAATCAAGATTTGACATACTCGTTGAACTGAGGGTATAATGGCGATGTTGCTTATTTTCGGAATAGCTGTGGCCGGCGTGGCCCAGCAGGGCCACCTGTCCTGCGGGTCTCTGACCGAGCCACAGGCGGGCACGGTTAGTAAGTTTGGGGCAGAAGGCCCCAATGAGACCGGCCAGAGCTACCCCGAATCACGGCGATACCCACGGCCAGTGGGCCTTAGGGCCACGGAATCGCCTACTACAAGCCGGGTTGTTTTCGGAGCAGTCGCTAAGACGCTGGGACGCTGAAACGCTAAGTCAGTCACCAGATAACAAAGTCGTAAGTGAGGAGGCAAAGACACCATGAAGGTCTATGCACGTACTCCCCTAGACCTCCAGAAGGTCACGGTGCCCCAGGGCCAGGTCTACCTCATTCCAGAACGGTGCAAGGGCTGTAGTCTTTGCATCGAATTTTGTCCCCAAGAGATTTTCCAGGTATCCACCGGCCTGAACGCCAAGGGATACCACTACCCTGAGATCATTCCGGGCAAAGAGGAAGCCTGCGTCCATTGCGGATTCTGCACGTTGGTTTGTCCTGAATTCGCCATCTTTACCCTGCTGGTCGAGCCGGAGGTGCCATGATGGGTGGAAAAGCTGTTTTGACAGGTCAGCATTTCATGAATGGGGATGATGCCTGCGCCGAGGGCGCGCTGGCGGCGGGCTGCCGCTACTTCGGCGGTTATCCTATCACCCCTTCCACCGAGATCGCGGAACGTTTGGCGCGGCGGCTCCCCGAAGTAGGCGGCGTCTACATGCAGATGGAGGATGAGCTGGGTAGCATTGCCTCTATCCTCGGCGCGTCGGCAGCGGGTGCGCGGGCGATGACGGCCACTTCCGGTCCCGGTTTCAGCCTGATGATGGAGAACCTGGGGCTGGGCGTGATGTTGGAATTGCCCTGCGTCATCGTCAACATCCAGCGCGGGTCGCCATCCACCGGTCTGCCGACGATGGCCGGCCAATCCGAGGTGATGCAAGCGCGTTGGGGTTCGCATGGCGATTATGGGATCGTGGCCTACGCCCCCTCATCCCCGCAGGAGATCTTTGACCTGACGATTTTGGCGTTCAACGTCGCCGACCGCTATCGCGTTCCGGTGATCGTGTTGGGAGATGAGGTCATCGGCCACATGGTCGAGCGCGTTACCATCCCTCCGGCGGATCAAATCCCACGCTGGGAGCGCAAGCGGCCGGCCCATCCGCCTGA
Source organism: Thermoflexia bacterium (assembly GCA_030605705.1). Classification (GTDB taxonomy): domain Bacteria; phylum Chloroflexota; class Anaerolineae; order B4-G1; family SLSP01; genus JAUWHU01. Next base: position 9,044 of record JAUWHU010000461.1, read on the forward strand.
ATTTTACGTCCACGAGCGCTTCAAGTCCTTCCGTGCCGACGAGGATAACCTGGTGCCGCCCCTCGCGCACGCGGGCGAGGGGTATCGCGTGCATTTCACCGGGCTGACGCACGACGAGATCGGCTACCCGGAGATGTCGGCGGAGACGCACCATGAGTTGGTGACGCGGTTGGTGAATAAGATCCGCCACAACGCCCCTGACATCATCCGCACGGAATCGCTGTATTTGGATGATGCGCAGATCGTGGTGATCTCCTACGGCTGCACGGCGCGTTCCGCCCGCCGCGCGGTACTGGATGCGCGCGCCGCCGGCATCCCCGTGGGGCTGTTGCGGCTGATCTCCATCTGGCCTTTCCCGGAGACCCTGATCCAGGAGCTGGCGCAGACTGCTGAAACGTTCATCGTCGCGGAGATGAACCTGGGGCAGATCCGCCTGGAAGTCGAGCGCTGCGTTCGACGTCCGGTGAGAGGGATTCACCACGCCGGCGGCGCGATGATTCACCCGGAACCGATCCTGGACGCGATTCGGGAAGCGGCAGGTTTGAGATAGATTTTTCACCACGGAGGGCACGGAGAAATCTTTTAAGATGCTTTACGAGAGAGACCTCACTGCGCAGATCATTGGGGCTGCGATTCGGGAAGCTGCTGGTTTGAGATGAATTTTTCACCACGGAGAACACGGAGAAATCTTTTAAGATGCTTTATGAGAAAGAGTTAACCTCTCAAATCATTGGTGCTGCAATTGATGTGCATAAGGCGCTCGGCCCTGGGCTGCTTGAATCGGCATATCAGGCATGTCTGGCTCGAGAAATGGGATTAAGGAAGATCCCGTTTGAGCGTGAAAAACCTCTGCCGGTCTCGTATAGAGGGGAGTACGTGGAGTGCGGCTATCGTTTAGATTTCCTGGTTGATGGCAAAGTAGTTGTAGAACTAAAATCCGTCAACGAACTTCATCCTATCCATGAAGCACAGTTATTGACTTATCTGAAATTGACAGGATGTCGAGTTGGATTGTTGATCAACTTTAACGTGTTGAAGTTGATGGATGGCGTTGTCCGGCGTGTTTTGTGAGGCGATCTACGAGTCCACTGAAAAAACCAAGAATTTCACCACAGAGAACACAGAGATTTTAAACTTGACCTTGAGAAAATTAATGTTTTGACGTGTGAAGTGGAATTTTCTTGAACCAAACATCAAATTTTCTGTATCTTCTCCGTTTATGGGCACTACTTGCCCATACTACGCTCCGTGGTAGAAAGGCTTTTTTCAGTAGAGCAAAGAAAATCTCCGTGTCCTCCGTGGTAAAAGGAGCATTCAATGGCTCAAGCTATTGTCATAGATAAACATCCTCTCGACGACATCATGCGCGCGGAGCGGATGCCGCACATTTTCTGTCCGGGTTGCGGCATTGGCATTGCCATGCGCTGTTACGCTCAAGCTGTGTTGGAATCCGGTATCCCTGAAAGGCAGCACATTGTCGTTTCTGGTATTGGCTGCTCCGGGCGCGTGGCCGGATACATGAACCTTGATTCGTACCACACCACGCACGGGCGCGGGATTCCTTTCGCGACGGGCATCAAACTAGCGAATCCCGAGCTCATGGTGACGGTCTTCAGCGGCGACGGCGACCTGGCCGCTATCGGCGGCAATCACCTGATCCACGCCGCGCGGCGGAACATGGATCTCAAGATCATCTGCGTCAACAACTTCAATTACGGGATGACGGGGGGACAGTTCGGGCCAACGACGCCCACCGGTGCGTACGCTACGACCGCGCCCTACGGCAACCGCGAACAGCCGTTCAATCTGCCTTACCTGCTGGCGGCCGCCGGAGCCAACTATGTCTCCCGCTGGACGACGATGCACGTCCGGCAGATCACACAAGATATTCTCTACACTTTCACCAAGCCGGGCTTCACCTTCATCGAGATTCTTGCCGCCTGCCCGGTGGGGTTTGGAAAGTCCAATCGCATCCCCGATGGTCTGGAAGAGATGAAACTGTATCGTGAACGCTCCGTCCTGGCGCGCGATGTGCCCCTGGACCAGTTGGGCATTGACCTGCGGGAGGAGCGGCCCATCTACGTGGGGAATTTTGTCAACCGGGATGTGCCGGCTTATGCACCGGTGAGTATTGATCCGTAGGAGGTCATTTGATGCCCACAGAAATTCGACTTTCCGGTTTTGGCGGACAGGGGATGGCCCTGGCGGGACTCCTCTTAGGCAAGGCGTTTTCCCTCTACGCGGGGCGGGAGGCGGTGATGACGCAGGCCTACGGCCCTGAGGCGCGCGGTGGCGCGTCAAGCGCGAATCTCGTCGTCTCTGACACGCCCATTGACTACCCTTTCGTCGAGCACCCCGATGTCCTGATCGCCATGTCGCAGGAAGCCTACACCAAGTTCCGCCCCACGGCTAAGCCCGGCGCGTTGATCTTGATTGACGAGGAGCTCGTCACGCCGAACGGCGACGACAACGTGTGGGCCATCCCCGCAACGCACCTGGCGGAGGACCTGGGGCGGCGCATCGTGGCGAACGTGATTATGTTGGGCTTCTTCGTCGCCGTGACGGGACTGATCGGCCGCGAGGAGCTGGAGAAAGCGTTGGAGACGACGTTGCGGCCCAAGATTTTGCAGCTGAACATGCGGGCATTGGCGACGGGGCTGGAGTATAAGAGTTGAAAGTTACAAGTGAGCCTACTGAAAAAACCAAAAATTTTAACGCAGAGGCGCAGAGGCGCAGAGACGCCAAGAAAATTACTGGTTCTGACGTTTTCTGTGGTTTGAGCACCTCAGTGGGGAATATTCCTCTATTTTGGGGCTATTTCTGCGGCGATAACCCTGAAAACGTCCAATTCTTGCCCAACAATGGGGCGTTTTAAACGAGACCACAGAATCCGTTAGAATCAAGAAAATTAAATGATAGATCAAGATTTGTTTAATCAAAGGTCTCGATTTTCAAAAATATTGAAGTATCATTCAAGAATCTTTGCGCCTTTGCGTCTCTGCGTTTATTCTTAATTTTTTTAGAAGACTCACAAGTTACAAGTCGAACTTGAACACGGAGTAAACACTATGAGCGATTCGGTACTGGTGATCGGTGGCGGTATTGCCGGGATTCAGGCGTCATTGGACCTGGCGAAGGCCGGGGCGCGCGTCGTGCTGGTGGAGCGTGAGGCGACCATCGGCGGCGTGATGGCGGTGCTGGACAAGAACTTCCCGACGTTGGATTGTTCCATTTGCATCGAAGCGCCCAAGATGTCGGAGGTGGACTTGCACCCCAACATCGAGATACTTTCGCTGGCGGAGGTGGATAAGATCGAGGGCGAGCCGGGCAATTTCCGGGTGACCGTGCGCCAGCAGGCGCGCTACGTGACCGACGAATGTACTCGCTGCGGCAAGTGTACCGAGGTCTGCCCGGTGGTGCTCCCCAACGAGTACGACTCCGGCATGGCGGCCCGCAAGGCGATCTACACGCCGATCCCCCAAGCCGCTCCCGGCGCGTATCTCATCGACATGGAGCATTGCCTCAACGATCCACCAAACTATCTACCGTGCAATCATTGTGTGGAGGCTTGCGCTCCCAAATCCATTGATCTCCTGATGCCCAAGGAGCAGCTCCTGACCCGCGAGGTCGGCTCCATCATCGTCGCCGTGGGCTACGACATGCTTGACCCCCGTGAGTTGAAGGAGTACGGCTACGGCACGCATCCCGACATCTTGACGTCCCTGGAGTTCGAGCGTCTCGTCAACTCAGCCGGCCCGACAGACGGCGAGATCGTGCGCCCTTCCGACGGCCAGCATCCGCGCAACATCCTCTTCGTGCTCTGCGTTGGCTCGCGTGACCGGCGGTTCCGCCATTATTGTTCCCGCTTCTGCTGCATGTATTCCATCAAGCACGCTTACCAGGCCCTCGACCACGGCCTCGACGACGTGACCGTGCTCTACATGGACATCCGCGCCTACGGCAAGGGTTTCGATGGTTTCTGGGAGCGCACCCGCGACGCGGGCGCGAAGTTCGTGCGGGGGCGGCCTTCCCGTATCCGGGCGAAAAAGCGAGAAGGCGAGAAAGCGAGAAAGCGAGGAAGCGAGGAAGCGAGAAAGCGAGAAAGCGAAAAAGCGAGAAAGCGAGAAAGCGAGGAAGCGAGGAAGCGAGAAAGCGAGAAAGCGAGAAAGCGAGGAAGCGAGGAGGCGAGGAGGCGAGAAAGCGAGGATGCGAGAAGGCGAGGGAGCGAGGAGGCGGGGGAGCGAGGGGGCGAGGGAGCGAGAACACGCAGCACGATAGAGGTGATCTACGAGAATACCGAAACCGCCACGCGGATGGTGCAGGACTTCGACATGGTGGTGCTGGCAAACGCCGTCACGCCGCCGGAGGGGTTGGCCGACTTAGCCGCGCGCCTGGGCATCGAATTGGACAGCGACGGTTTTCTGCGCGCCACGGAAATGCAAGGCGGCCTCATCACGACGACACGGCACGGCGTCTACGCTGCCGGTTGTGATACCGGCCCCAAGGACATCCCCGATAGCGTCGCCGAGGGCAGCGGCGCGGCGGCGCTGGCGGTGAGCCATCTCACGGCGCGTTACTGGCCCGAACCCCCGGATGTCGAGCCGATGCCGAACATCGAGATTCCGCGCGTCGGCGTCTTCGTCTGCCATTGCGGGAGCAACATCGCGGGCGTGGTGGACGTGGAGAAGGTGGCGGCCTACGCTCAGACATTGCCCGATGTCGTCTACACCTCGCACCAGATGTTCTCCTGCGCGGGCAATACCCAGGCCGAGATCGAAGAGGCTATCAAGGAGCACCAGCTCACCCGCGTGGTGATCGCCGCCTGCTCGCCCAAGACTCACGAATCTATTTTCCGGGGCGTGCTCATTCGCTCCGGGCTGAACCCGTATCTCCTGGAGATGGCGAACATCCGCAACATGGACTCCTGGGTACACAAGTTCGAGAAGGAAAAAGCGACCGTCAAGGCGCTGGATATGGTCTCGATGGCGGTGGAGAAGGCCCGGCGGCTGGTACCGTTGGAATCCAGCCACCTGCCGTTGACGCAAAAAGCATTGGTGATCGGTGGGGGCATCGCCGGGATGACGGCCGCCACGGCGTTGGCCCGCCAGGGGTACGAGACGCATCTGGTCGAGAAGGGCGACAGTTTGGGAGGGATGCTCAAGCAGCTGGAGCACATCGCGCCGGCGAATTTAGAAGCTGCCGACATCGTAGCGGCGAAAGCGCAAGACCTGGCCCAGGCCGGTGTCCACCTACACCTGAACACGGAAGTGGAAACCATAGGCGGGGTCGTAGGCAACTTTCACGCCCACCTCAGCAACGGCGTGGCCCTGGATATTGGCGCGGTGGTGATGGCGACGGGCAGTATTGCTTATCAGCCCGAAGAATTTAATTACGCAGCTGACCCGCGTGTCATCACGAATCTGGAGTTAGAGGAGTTACTTGGTCACAAGTTGAAGGTTGAAAGTTCCAAGTCCGCTGCGCTCGGGCCGGTCTCCAGACCGTGCCCGTCTGTGGCTCGGTCAGGAGACCGGCCACAGCTAGACTTTAAACTTGTAACTGAGGCCGAGCGCATCACGTTCATTTCGTGCGTGGGAGCGCGGCAGGGGCGGATGGGATGCTCGCGGTATTGCTGCACCTCGATGATCAGCCAGGCTTTGCAGCTGCGGCGGATGGGGAAGAAGGTACGCGTCGTCAGCAAGGACATCCGCACGTACAGCCGCCAGGCCGAGGAACTGTACGAGGAGGCGATGCGGGCCGGGGTGCAGTTTTTCCGCTACGACGATGACCGCCCGCCGCAGGAGGCGCTCGCTGTCCAGGATGGCGATGTCGAGTTCTACGACCATCTCCTGGGCGTGAAGCTGCGTGTCCCCACCGATTTGCTGGTGCTTGTCGTGGGGCTGCGCCCGCCGGAGGACAATTTAGCGGACCAGTTGAAGCTCTCCAAGAGCGAGGATGGCTTCTACATGGAATTACACCCCAAGTTGGGGCCGGTCGAGACGGCGGTGCAGGGTGTGTACCTGGCCGGCGCATCTCAGGGCGCGAAGGACGTGCGCGAATCCATGGCGCAGGCGCTGGCGGCGGCAGGTAAAGCGGGTGCGCTGCTTGCGCGTGGCGAGATCGAAAAGGAGCCGCTTACCGCGCAGCACGATCCCGAAAAGTGCATCGGCTGTATGCGCTGCGTCAAAGTGTGCCCGTTCAAGGCCATCGAGCAGATTGGGGAACCGGGCAAGGGCACAGTGCGGATCAGCGAGGCGGCCTGCATGGGCTGTGGCAACTGCGCGGCGGAATGTCCCGTGAACGCCATCGAGATGCCCTACTTCACACGGGCGCAAGTTTTGGCGCAGGTGGACGCGGCGTTGGCCGAGAATCCTGAACAGAAGTGCATCGTCTTCACCTGCAACTGGTGCTCTTACGCCGGCGCCGATCTGGCGGGCATCGAGAAGCGGCAGTACCCGACCTCGGCGCGCATCATCCGTACCATGTGCTCGGCCCGCCTCGAAGAGAGCTTCGTGGCGCGCGCCTTCGAGAAGGGGGCGGGCGCGGTCTTAGTCACCGGCTGCCGCTTGACCGAGAGCGGTTCCGATTGTCACTACAACTACGCCAACGTCTCCACCGCCAAACGCTTCAAACGCTGGCAGAAGAAGTTTGCCCGGAAAGGCATCGCGCCGGAGCGGTTGCAATTGCGCTGGATTTCGGCGGCGGAAGGCAAGGAGTTTGCTGAGAAGATCACGGAGATGGATGAGGTGGTGCGGGAGTATGCGGACAAGAAGAGTGAAGCGTAAAGCGTAAAGCGTGAAGCGTAATGCGTATTGCGTGTTGCGTGTTACGTTTCAGACGGAACACGCAACACGTACCACGATGGGGAGGGCATGAATGGAACCAAAAAAAGAAGCCATTGTCATCAACGACGCGCTCTGGGAGCGATTGCTCGAACTCACCGGCGGCGCGGCGATGTTGTGCTACCAATGCGGCACTTGCACGGCGATCTGTCCCTGGGGCCTGGTCAAGGAGGAGACTTTCTCCGTGCGTTCCTTCATCCGCCAGGCGCAGCTCGGCTTGCCGGACGGCAACGAGGCTTTGTGGCTATGTACGACGTGCGGCCAATGTGAGGCGTACTGCCCGCGCGGCGTCGCTATCACCGATGTGTTTCGCGCTCTGCGTACCCTCGCCTGGGAGCGGCGCGCGGCTCCGGAAGGATTGCCGTCCTTGCTCTGGGCCGTCTTTTGGAACGATAATCCCTGGGGACAACCCCCGTCGCAGCGGGCGCAGTGGGCGCAGGACCTGGCCCTGCCCATTTTTGATCCCGCACAGCACGAAATCCTCTGCTACGTCGGCGGCGCCGCTTCCTACGACGGGCGCGCGCAGAAGGTCGCCGTGGCGCTGGTGCGCCTGTTGCGCGCTGCCGGCGTCTCCTTCGGCGTCTTGGGCAACGAGGAGCCTCCCAGCGGGGCGGACGTCTTGGACGTGGGACACCAGCCTTACTTCGAGGAGCTCGCGCAACACACCGCGGCTGTCTTCCGTGAGAAAGGCGTCACTCGCCTGCTCACGATCTCTCCGCACGACTACGATGCGTTCAAGAACCGTTATCCGCCGGTGAGCGACGATTTTCAACCTTTGCACTACACGCAATACTTAGCCGAGCTCGTCGCGGCGGGGCGACTGCGCCTGGAGAAACCGGTGGACTTCCGCGTGACCCTTCACGATCCCTGCTACCTTTCCCGGCACAATGACGAAACTGCCGCGCCGCGCCGCGTCCTGGAGGCTATCCCCGGCGTCGAACTGCGCGAGATGGAAGACGCGGGCGTGGATACGCTCTGCTGCGGTGGCGGTGGGGGGCGTATGTGGTTGGAGACCGCTCCTGACGAGCGCTTTGCCGATCTGCGCGTGGCCGAAGCGCTGGAGACCGGGGCGACGGTGTTGGCGACGGCTTGCCCTTACTGCATCGCCTGCCTGGAGGATAGCCTGAAAGCGCAGAATATCGAGAATTTGGTGGTGATGGATGTCGCGGAGATCGCGGCACATTCAGTTGCAAGTTGAAAGTTTCAGGTTACAAGTTACCTTCAATGCACGATTAACTTTCAACTTTCAACTTTTAACTTGTAACCCGCAACCT
>JAUWHU010000154.1 GCA_030605705.1 Thermoflexia bacterium
GTCTACAGGGGAGGAATCGCCCCGGCACAAAGGGCATGGGAAGCAGGCAGTACTTTACCGAGCACTTGCCAAAGGCACGCTCAAAGATGTCCCAGGTCATATCGCTCGCGGGGGTGCTAAAGTTGTCAAAGCCCAGACCCCGGCGCACGGGGAACGGCTGTTCCACCACCTCAAAGTCGTCCGCCGACCAGTCTTCGCCGCCAGGGGCGTGGATGCGCACCGGGCCGCTGCCGGTGGGTGTACCCACGCCGATCACCGCCTGTATCTGAGAGTCGCCAACGACCTGGCTCTGGGTGGGCTCCATGGCTACGGAGTTAAAGTAAGCGGTACCGTCAGTGAACCCGCTACCGGTGATGTCCACCTCCGTGCCGGGCACCAGTTGCAGCGGCGGGCTGTCCTGCCCCGCGCTGGCAAAGCCGGACGCAGGCGTAAAGCCGCTGACCCCGGGGGGGAGTAGAACGAGGGTTTGGTCCTCGGAAAGGTAGCCACTCACGTTGCCCGCGTGGTCGTGGGCGCGGACGCGAAAGTAGTAGGTGTGGGTATTCTGCGCGCCGGTGTACGTGGCTGAGGTACCTGTGGTACACGTCTGCCAATCCATCCACGAGCCGCTGGCTCCATCGCGTACCTGCACGTCGTAGCAATCAATACCGCTCAGCGCGTCATTGCAAGACCACGGTACCAGGAAAGAGGAACTATCGGATTCGGTGGGGGGGTTGATCCAGCAAAAGTATGGATCGGTGGTGTCAATGTAGAATGGCCCCCAATGCACTGTGTCGGGTGTCCAGTTGTCGGCGTGATCCCGCGTCCTGATGTGGAAGTACCAACTGTCACCATCGTCCAGTTCCTCACTGGTGGTGTGGGTTTCTGTGGTGTCCATTATCTCGTCAGGCGGAGTGAGAGGGGATTCCGTCCAGGAGAAACCATAGCCCCACACCCCACTGCTGCCGTCGTCGGCTCCCCACCAGTTGATGTAGATGGTATCATCGGTGGACCAGACCTCGACGTCGTGGCTCGAATTGAAGCCGGTGGGGTTGGTGGGCGGGCCGGTGTCAATGCGGAAAGGGCCTTCGTAGGCCGCGTCGGGCGCCCAGTTCCCGGCCGCGTCGCGCGTCCTGACGTAGATGTACCACTCGCCGTTGGGCAATGGGTCGCTGGTGGCCATGCTGGCCCAGGTATCGCGTATCGTGTCGGGCAACTCGTAGATCGTGCTGAAGACGTAGGAGTATCCCGCCACACCGCTGGTTTCATCGGAGGCCCCCTCCCAATCCACCCATACCGTGTTATCATCTTGCCAGCTGCCGCCGGGCCAGTGGCTGCAGTCCGGGAAGTCGGTGGGATTGTCGGGCGGGGTGATGTCTATGTACACGATGTAGGCGTCGCTGTAGCCGGTGTTGCCCGCCACGTCCTTCACCCGGAACTTGATTTGGTTCAGGTTGTGCAAAGGGCCAGAGTCCTGGCCGAATACCACCCCCACGGCGCTGATGGTCTGTGTGGTGGTCACACCCGGGCTACCCGTGCAGACCGCCGGTTTCCATGCGCTCCAGGCCGCCCCTTCCCACGTGCTGTACATGGCACTGTTGGGGTTGAGGCCGGAACTACTGTCCACCACCTCAATACTCAATGTCATTGGGGCATGGCTGGTAACCCAATCTGAAGGCGAGAAGTTGTCCCAGCCGCTCGGCGGCGCGCCCTCAGCGCCCGTCCAGGCATGCACGCTGCCATTGCTATGTTTTGCACCCACCAGGTCCAGGGAACCGTCATTGTCAATCTCCCCGAACCGTACGGACGGGTATTTGCCGGTCACTGGCAAGTTGATGGTGTAGGCGACCCAGCTACTGCCGCCATCCCCTGCCCAGACAAGTATCCCCTTATCATCAAACGTGCCCGCTGCCACGTCCAGCGCCCCATCATTATTAAAATCGCCCAGGTCCAGGCGCCAGAAACTACCGCTGCTTGCCGGGCCGGTCAGCGGTGTCCAACCAAAGGCGCCATCCCCAGCCCATACGGAGACACCCTTATCATCGTCCGCTGTCGCCACGATATCAAGGTTGCCATCATCATTTACATCCCCCAAGGCGATTCCCCGCCAGCTACCTGTATTTGTCGGAAGCGGCCGGCTGCCCCAGCCTGTGCCCATGCCCTGCCAGACGCCGATGCCGCCCCCGCTGTTTCCGGCGACGAGGTCCAGGTCGCCATCCCGGTTGATGTCCCCCAGCGCCACGCTGAAAAATGTCGGGGTCGCTGGCAAGCCTGCCATCGTCAGCACCCAACTGGTTCCACAGTTGCCTGTCCAGGCCCTGATGCCCAGCCCCTGGCCGACCGCCACGATGTCCAGGCATCCGTCACCGTTAAAGTCTCCCGTGTCCAGGTCGCCATAAACCCCCGTCACCGGCAGGCCAGCGCTTGCCTCATGCCAGCCAGCATTGATGAAGCGCCATACCTGGATGCCACCGGACGCTCCCCGGCTGACGATCACGTCCAGGTCGCCATCATTGTCAATATCCGCCAGAGCCGGCGTGTGATAGTCGCCGGTTGTGGGTAAGTCCGGGTCTGTCCATGACGCCACATCAGCCCAGGCATTGCCCCCATCCCCGGTCCACAGTTGCAGGCCATCGCCAGCCGTTGCCGCCACCACGTCCAGCTTGCCGTCATGGTTAAAGTCGCCCACATCGGCGCCCTGGTGTATCCCGCTTGTCGTGGGGGAAGCGATTTGCAGCCAGCCACCCAACGCATCGGGAACGCCGTTGTCAACCCAGGCCTGCACACCCGCGTTCTGGCCGGCTGAGAGGTCCGGCATCCCGTCGTCGTTCCAGTCGCCCAGGGTCAGGCCGTAGTAGGCGCCCTTGTCCGGCAGGCCAGTGGATTCCTCGCTCCAGATGCCTCCGCCATCGCCCGTCCAGACCCAGACTCCGCCGCTGGGGGAGGTGGCAGCGACGTCCAGGCTTCCATCGTTGTTCATGTCGCCCAAGCCGACGTCCCAGTACTGGCCGCTATCGGGCAGCCCGCCGGTGGAGGCGTCGCTCCAGTTCCAGGTGACTCCGCTGCCGGTCCAGGCCCCCACGCCCACGCCATCGCCGGTGGCGACGATGTCCAGGTCGCCGTCGTTATCCAGGTCGCCCAGGGCGACGCCGTAGTAGTCGCCGCTGTGGCGCAGGCCGTCCGAGTGTTCGGTCCAGGAGCCCCCATCCCTCCTCCAGGCCCGCACGCCGTCGCCGTGGCTGGCAGCCACCAGGTCCGGATCCCCATCCCTGTCCATGTCGCCCAGGGCCACGTCGGCGTAATTTCCGGTCACAGGCAAACCAGTGGAAGCCGACGTCCATCCCCCTGCTCCGTCGCCCGTCCAGACCTTCAGGCCACCGTCATCGCCCCTGCCCGCCGCGATGTCCAGATTACCGTCGCCGTTGACGTCGCCTAGTGCAACGCTCCAAAATTTTCCACCGCCGGCGGGCGACGTCATCGTCGTCCAACCGCCCGCGCCATCCCCAGTCCAAATGTGGATGCCGGAGCCATCCTCGGCGCCGACCAGGTCCAGCTTACCGTCGTTGTTGACGTCGCCCAGGGCGAGGCCGTACCACGTCCCTGAGGCCGTGACCGCGGCCAGTGGCGTCCACGAGCCGTCGCCGTTGCCGGCAGTAACCCCTATCCCCAAACCCAGGGACCCGCCAATGATGTCAAGGTGGCCGTCTTCGTTGATATCGCCACAGACCTCCGACGCGAACGTGCCGCTGGCGGCCGGTGGATCCACCTCCTTCCAGAGGACGGTGTTGGCCGCCGCTGACTTCTCAGGCGTGCCGGTGACGAGAACAAGGCTCAACATTAACAACACCAATCCAATGACCAGAAACTCTTTCCTTCTCATCACACACCTCCTATGGATGAATTGTATTGTGTGTTGCGTGCCCCTTACGGAACACGTCACACTATCCAAGTTTGCACCACGTCCAGATCCAGATCGTCCTTGGGAACGAAAGCCTCGGCCCCCACTTCCTCCGCCGCAGTGCGGAAAACCTTAGCCCGGTCATGGTAGGCGCTGATCAGGATCACCCGCAGGTTGGGCGCCAGGGCCTTGAGGCGTGGCGTGCCCTCTATGCCGTTGGCGCCTGGTAGTCTCACGTCCACCACGGCTAAGTCGGGTTGTAATGTCTGCACCTGCGCCTCGGCTTCAGGGATGTCACCTGCTTCGCCGACGACGATCAGTCCGGCGCAGGTCAGCAGTTGACGCAGGTGGCGTCGAAAGGAGGGTTGGTCGTCCACGATCAAAACACGGGTCATAGTGTACTCCCCATAGCTAATACTTCACCCACAGGATAACACAAACCGCCCCGGTTGTCATCGGGGCGGAGTACTGTTTTTTGAGGAAAAAGTCGGTACTGGGGTACTGTTTGATCCGCTAAT
>JAUWHU010000402.1 GCA_030605705.1 Thermoflexia bacterium
GGCAAAGGCATGTTTACGGATGCGTACAAAGCGCTCAAAACCGCCTTGAAGCGCAAATGCGGCGCGGAGAGCGCGGCCGTCAAAGCGGTGGAATCTGTGGAGGAGAAGCCCACCTCGGAGGCGCGGCAAGCCGTCTTAGCCGAAGAAGTTGCCGAAGCCGGGCTAGCTCAAGACCCCGAGCTCACCCAACTCGCCCAGGCCCTCATCGAGGCGCTGCAAAGCCACCCTGCCGGGCGCGCGGCCGTGAGCAAATACAACGTTCAGATCAGCGGCGGGCAAGTCGGCGTCATCGGCGATAACGCCAAGATCACCGGCGGCATCCATTTACAGTAGCCGCGATTTCCAAATCGCGCAGCTCCCTCTTCAGAGGTGGTAAGGCAACGTGACGCAGGGGCGTGTCATCAACGTACAGTGCAGGTGTGGTCAACGCCTGTTCAAATACTTCAAGGGCAGCCATGGCCGCCTGATCAAGTGCTACCTGGATGAGATCAGGGAGGACTACGTGGGAGTCCTGGAGATGCCGGTAGGTTCCCGTCCCATCTGCCCCAGTTGCGGCAAGGAGATCGGCATCGTGAGAATGATACACGGGCGACCGGCCGTGAAGATAAACCAGGGTACTGTGAAGCAGATAAGAACATAGAGGTGATTGGCGACGGGCGATTAGTGACTGGTGACTGGGTACGGTTCAGCGTCTCAGCATCCCCGTTTTAGCGACTGTCTCGAAAATAATCCGCCGGGCCGGCTTAGCTTATGATGAATGATGCTCATTAGAATCATTGGAACGGAATCGTTAGGGGTGCGGGGCCTCTGCTGCGTGGTGGAGGTCCCGGGCCGCAAGATCGTCGTAGACCCCGGCCTGGCGTTGGGCTACCGGCGTCATGGGTTGCTGCCGCACCCGGCACAGGTGGCGGTGGGAGAGCAGATCCGCCAGAGAATCCTGCAGGAGCTGCGAGACGCAACCGATGTGGTGTTGAGCCACTTCCACGGGGATCATATTCCGCTGCCGGATGCCAACCCTTACCAGCTTCAAGCCCAACAGGTCGCACTATGCCGGACGGTGCGCTTTTGGGCCAAAGGCCCCACAGGCCTTTCTCGCCACATGCTGCAGCGCAAAGCCTCTCTGTGCAAAGTCTTGGGCCGGGACCTTCCGAACGCGGAAGAACGCCGGGACGGCCCACTCGTCTTTTCCCCACCCGTGCCCCACGGGGAACGGCACAGTAGAATGGGCCAGGTGATGATGACCCGCATTGAGGACGAGAATGGCGTCTTCGCACACGCTTCGGACATCCAACTCCTCGACGGTGAGGCTGTCTCAATTCTCTTGGACTGGCAGCCAGACATCGCGTTTGTGGGAGGCCCGCCCCTTTATCTCCCCCGTCTCTCGTCGGAGCAACGACGGCGCGCGTGGCAGAACGCTCTACGGCTGGCCTATCACGTGGAAACGTTGATCCTCGACCATCACCTCTTGCGCTGCGAGGAGGGCCTCTCCTGGCTAAAGCGCCTTTCATCTAAGACGGGACACCGGGTGATTTGCGCTGCAGATTTTATGGGGCGTCCGCGTCGCCTGCTTGAGGCCCGGCGCGTGCAACTGTACGAGGCAATGCCGGTTCCCCAGGGATGGCACGCGGCCTACGCACGCGGCGAGGCCGATACCGGCGCATACCGGCTTTACAGAGTGTCGTAGCCGCGACTTACAGTAGTGCCAATTAGCACTATTTCCATATCGCGTCTGGCACATAACAAGTTTTTGGAGGTGACATGAAAGAAAAGCAAGTCGCGAGGGTGGATGTAGCGCTCTGTGTGGGGTGCGGCATCTGTGTCAATGTATGTCCGGTTGGAGCCATCGCCCTAAACGGCGAAACTGCCCAGGTCAACGAGGCGGCGTGTACTGGTTGTGGGGCCTGCGTGGAGAGCTGTCCGACAAGCGCTATGCAGCTTGTGACACAGGGCGAGCCGGTGCCCGCACTGGAGCGCCGGCCTGCTCCTATCTCCCAGCCGGAGCTAACGATGAGGAATGTAGGGACGGCAGCCCCGGTTCCCGGCACAGGCGTGATACCAGCCCGTGGAGGTGGAAGGCGAGGTCGCCAAACGCGCCGGCGGCGGGGGAGGAGGAGGAGGTAAGGCGATGCGTTTGACGAAATGGATATGGCTAGTAATCGGGTTGTGGCTCGTCGGGTGTGCCTCGACGGCGACACCGCCACCGACCTTGAGCGTCGCGCCCTCTCCGACGCCTGTGCCCACGGCCACACCTTCACCGTCACCGACCGCCACCATCGCGCCGACCTCGACCTCGCCTGCACCCACCGCGACGCCAACGGCGGCCCCCTCCGGCGTGACCGTGACCATCCTCTACGACAACAACGAGAGTGACCCGCGCCTGGAGACGGCCTGGGGCTTCTCCTGCCTGGTGGAGGGGCTGGAGAAGACGATCCTCTTCGACACCGGCGGCGATGCATCTCTCCTGCTGCGCAACATGCGCGCGTTGGAAATAGCTCCCCAGGACGTGGACATCGTCGTCATCTCACACATCCACAACGATCACCTCGGCGGGCTGGCGGGCTTTTTGAAAGAAAACCCCGCCGTCACCGTCTACCTCCCCCAATCCTTCCCGGAAAGTGTCAAAAGCGCCACGCGCAAGGCCGGGGCGGAAGTCGTCGCGGTGCATGACCCGGTCGAGATCTGCGAACATGCTCTCTCCACGGGGGAACTGGGGGACAGCATCCAGGAGCAATCCTTAGTGATTGAGACAGCGCAGGGATTGGTGGTGATCACGGGATGCGCGCATCCGGGAGTTGTGAACATCGTGCGCCGGGCGCAGGAGCTGAGTGACGAGGAGGTGGCCCTTGTTCTGGGCGGTTTCCACTTAGGCGGTGCGAGCGAGGCGAAGATTGCATCCATCGTTGAGAATTTCCGGCGGCTGGGCGTGCGGTGCGTGGCCCCCTGCCATTGTTCAGGGGATGTAGCCCGCAGGCTGTTTGAGGAAGCCTAC
>JAUWHU010000186.1 GCA_030605705.1 Thermoflexia bacterium
ATTGGGATTGGTAGTCACTATACAGTGGAATGTGTTGACGCCACGCCGCTGACGCTACTCCGCTGCGCTACGTGGCTGACTACGAACAAGTCCGGCATGAGCGCGATTTGGAAATCGCGGCTACTTTTCAGCCCTCAGTACAGATAGTGTCAAAGTAGATGCGATCTCCGTGGCGAAAACAAAAAAGCCCCGCAAGGCCATCGAGACCCGGCGGGGCTTCCTGCTCCGTATCTATTCCGAAAATAAACGGCCCGTAGTAGCGACTTCAGCGCCGTGATTCAGCCCAGACGGGCACGGTCAGGAGACCGGCCCGAGCGCTACCTCGAAAATAGCCGGGCCGTAGTAGCGACTTCAGTCGCTGGCGACGCTGAACGACTAAAGTCGTTACTACAAGTCATTTTTGTCCTTGCGGGTGAACGCAGTTCGTGATTACTACTCCGAAAATAACCCGGCTTGTAGTAGGCGATTCATCGCCGTGAGACCTCGGAGGTCTGGCGGAGATGGAAGTCTAAAAATCAGTCCCCCGCCTCCACGACCAGCAACACGGGCTGCTGCTCGCCACGGGTGTCGGGATTGTAGTAGTCATACGCCTGCGACGCGGGAACCTGCGCTTTCACCGGGAAGCGCGCCCGCAGCTGGTAGGTGAAGGTGAGCGGTTCTCCGTAGGGCAGGTTCTGGAGGTACACGAGCACTTGTCGCCCCGTCAACTCGTATTTTTTGACGCGCCCAACAACGGCGTCCTCCGGCAGATCCGAGTCGTGGGCGATGCGGGCCTGCAGCCCCTCCGGCATAACGGTGAAGCCGGGCGGCGTTCCCAAGTCCACCAGCGCCCAGTCCACGGTTCCGGGTTCGTTCAACGTGACTGTGACCTTGACTTGCACGACATCATCCACCGAGAGTGTGGTGCGGTCGTAAGCCACGGCGATGTCTAACGGCCCCTGTCCCGGCTCAATGTGGAGCACATCACGCCACGGGAGGTAGTAGCGCGTCGTGACCTGGGCCATCAGGCTGGGCGACTCCCCTCCGCCGGCGGTCTCCACGCTGAGACGTACATCATGCGCGCCGGGAGTGACATCGTCGAAGGTGAGGATGTGTACCACGTCGTAGTTCTCTGGCGTGACCTCTACCGTTCGCGCGCGCCCGCCATCGAAAGTGACCGTCACAGTCGCTGTGGCCTGCTCTCCACCACCCGTCACCGAGAGCAGCAGCGCCTTCAGCGCAAGGATCGTCGCCTGCGTTGAGTACCAGGTCCCCTGAGGATCTTTCTGCTGGATGAGGTATGTCAGCGCCTTGTTCGCCAGATCGGAATGCGCGCCGGCGACTTGGAAGGCGTAGGCGGCCAGCGCCGTCGTCTCCACCGAGTTGGTCTGGCCCTGCGATCCCATCATCGTGGCGATGTTGCTCTGCCACCACGCCGCGTCTCCCTCCACCGTCGCCAGCGACGCGAGTCGCTCCAACGTCTGCTGGGTGAAATCGGCCTCGGGATCAGCGGCGACTAAGGCGTTGGCGACCAGCGCCAGTGCGTAGGGGTCTTCGACCTGGTGGGCGTGCTCGCGGACGTAGGTCAAGCCACGCTGCGTCGCCGCATCGTCGCCGTAGCCCGCGTGGACCAAAGCCCAGCTCAGGTAAGCCGTGACCGGCACGCGATCGTTGCCCAAATTCTGCCAGGTGCTCTCGTGGACGAGACCACGGTCGTTCTCCCAGGAGCCGTCGGAATCCTGCTGCGCTATCAGCCAGCGAGCCGCCCGCGCGATGAAGTTGGCGTCCACGGGGAAGACGCGGGCCATGTCGGTAAATTCCATCAGCCCGTAGGCCGTGAGCATCCGGTCGGCGGGGACATCGCCGAAGAGGGAGAACCCCCCACCCTGCACCTCGAAGGTCGTCAACCGTTGGTAGCCTAAGTTGAGATACTGCTCGGCCTTCAGCTGTACCTCCGGCGCGGTCTGACCGGTCGTCTGCATGTAATCCAAAGCCAATGCGTTGGGATAGGTCGCGCTGGTGGTCTGCTCGAAGCAGCCGTAGGGCATCTGCAGGATAGTGTCCATCCCCTCGACGAGCTGGCTGACGATGCCAGGGTACACCTTCACCTCGACCTGGGTCGTGCCGGGGATGATGGCGTCGGGGATGTGTACCGTGTGGAGCACCTCCTCGCCGAGCCGGTCGCTCCAGGTGCTCTCGAAGGGTTTGCCATCGGGCATGATGAGCACGTCGTGGGTGGCGGTGGTGGCGTCGCTCATGCGCTCGCCGTAGGCCCAGACAATGGGGCGATAGCGGCCCTGCGTCGCCGTCACCCGGATGCGGAAGCGCACCACCTCGACGTCGTGGGAGCCGATGAGGAGCGTCTTCTCCGGTTCGTCGAGCAACTCGAACCAGGATTCCTCCTCCAGCACCAGCCGGACGGATTGGGGTTGCTCCAGGTAGTTGTAGACCGCCACGGGCAGCGCGACCTCGTCGTGCTGGGTCATGGCGTAGGGCAGATCAAAGTCCACGAAGAAGTCCTGGAAAACGCGCAGGCCGGTGGTCGTCGCGCCTAAGCGTCCATCTTGCGAGTGGGCGAGCGCGGTCAGCCGCCAAGTGGTGATGTTATCGTAGAGCGGCAAGTCCACGTGCAGCTCGCCCGCGTCGCCGGTGACGAGTTCGGGCAACCAGGCCATCGTCTCGCCGAAGAGCTGGCGCAGGCGTGGAGCCTGGGG
>JAUWHU010000534.1 GCA_030605705.1 Thermoflexia bacterium
GTCATATACTTTACGCTGGACCCCACGTCCGAAGCCCTCCTCCAGGTTCGCCGAAATTGAACCGGCACTGCGAATCAATTGGTCAGCCAAAGGACGCCCCAGCGGCGCTTTCCACAATGTCTGACAATCGCGCCATGCCAGGTCGTAAAGATAGAGTGACTTGGGGTAAACCGCCGACTGCCATACTGGCCCGGCCTTAATGACCTCTGGCACATTTCGCTCCCACTCCTCCATTCCCCATTCCTCACCCTTCATTCTTCACTCCTCACTCCTCACTCCTCACTCCTCATCTCCTCCCCCGCGCCTTCTCCCAGGCCGCTAAAACCGCCCGGCGAGCCAAAACCCGCGCCATCTCCAGGCGATACTCCGCACTCCCCAGGAAATCTCCGCCGGGATGGAGCTCGGCCAGAGAGGGTTCCAGCGCCGCCGCGACTTTCTCCGCCGTGAGCAGCTGCCCCTGGAGCAAATGTTCCGCCTTGAGCAGACGGATGGGCTGCGCAGCGGCCCCGCCCACGGCGACGCGCACAACTGCGGGCAAGCCCTCGTCCACGGCCAGGTACGCTGCCGCGCAGACGATAGGTTTGTCTTTGGGCGAGCGACCCACCACCTCGAAGGCCGCCGCGCTGCGCGTGGGCGGGCGTTTGACCCGCGCGCCGGTGATGAGAACGTGAGTCTTGATCAACCGGTCGCGGTAGGCGACAAAACTGGCGAAGGGCGCGGTGTGCGCGACAGGATCAGCGTAGAGGATGTCAACATCCAGTGTCAGTAGCACCGTGGTGAGTGGGTCGGCAGGGCCGGCGACGATGAGCGTGCCGCCCAGCGTCCCCTGCTCGCGCAGGTTACGGGACTGCGTGAAACTCGCCGCGCGCGCCAATACGCCATCCGCCAGCTTACCCGCGTCATCGCGGTCTATGAGTTCCTGCAGTGTCATCATGGAACCAATGCGCACTCCCTCAAGGTCGCCCTCGATCTCGCCCAGGCCGACGTTTTGCAAATCCACCAGGACTTCCAAAGCGGAATCGCCTTGCGCCACGATCCAGGCCCCTCCGCCCAGGTAGGTAGCGTGGGGATTAGACTGCACCAACATCACCGCCTCATCCACGGTCGTGGGTTTGTGATAAGTTTTCACGTTACGCAACATGTAAAGTCCTCCTCTAAAATGCTCGAGTTACAAAAGAGAATAGAGAGTGGAGAATGGAGAGTGGAGAGTGGAGAATGGAGAGTGGAGAGTGGAGAGTGGAGAGTGGAGAGTGGAGAATATTGTATCTGAGATAGGCTCACGGACAAGTGAAAATGTTAGTTTTCTGTATCTTCTCGCATCACCCGCCAGAACGCCTGCTCCTGCTCCCAGTCCTGCAACATCTCCGCGCGAGGCAGCACCACCACGGCTACGGCCTCCGCCGTCACGGCGCCATCGGGCAGACGGATCTCGGCGGCCACGCGGGCCGAACGCCGCTTTTGCTCTATTACCCATCCCACGACCGTCAGGGGCCTGCCGGTAGGTGTGGGTTTACGGTAGCGTACCTCCAGCTTGGCTGTGACCCAGAAAGGCGCATCCTCCCGCCCCAACATGATCGCCCGCCCGGAGACCTCATCCAAGATTGAGGCTATCACCCCGCCGTGGGCGATGCCGGGATAGCCCTGGTAAGGGTCGGGGATCGTAAAAGGAGCGACAATCTGCCCGGCCTCCCGGTCTTCGTAACATTGCAGGTGCAACCCCACGGGGTTCTCCCGCCCACAGACGAAACACATCCGCGACATGGGTTGGGGATGCCAATGCGCAGGAATTTCACTCATTCAATTGCTCCTTTTCTTCATTCATCATTCATCATTCATCATTTGCCATTTGCAATTTGCAATTTCTTCACTTCTCTTCCCGCATATAAGATTTGCCCAACGCCGCCGGCGCGCCGATGCGTTTGCTCAACGCTTCCCACCAGGTCATGACGATCAGCACGAAGATGGTCATGAGATAAGGCAACATATTCAGGAACTCCGCCGGGACGGTCGTCCCCGCAGCCTGCAGGCGAAACTGCACCGCGTTGATCCCGCCGAAGAGAATGGCCCCCAACGCAGCGCGGGACGGGTTCCACATCGCAAAGATGACCAGCGCAATGACGATCCAGCCACGCCCGCCCGTGATATTCTCCGTCCAACCGGGGGTGTAGGCCAGCGACAGGTGTGCGCCGCCCAATCCCACCAACATCCCGCCTAAAATGGTGTAGAGATAGCGCGTCTTCACGACGTTGATCCCCATCGCGTCCGCCGTCTGGGGATTCTCCCCGACCGCCCGCAAGTCCAGGCCATTGCGAGTCTTGTAGAGATAGAACCAGGACAACGGAAGCAAAATATACAGAAAATACGTCAAAATGTCCTGCTCGAACAGCGCGCCCAGGATGGGCAATTGACTCAGGCCAGGGATGACTAGCGGCGAGAACCGGGGGCCGGACATTCCCACGAGATAGTAGTTGTTCGATTCCGGACCGAGCCGCTGCCCCAGAAAGCTCGCCAGACCACTGCCGAACAGGGTGATGCTCAAGCCGCTGACGACCTGATTGGCGCGCATGGTCACACTGATGAAAGCGTGGAGCGCGGCCAGCAGCCCGCCCACCGCCAGCGCCGCCAACAGCCCCCGCCAGGTGCTGCCGGTGTAGTAAGCGGTGGCAAATGACGTGACCGCCCCCAGCAACATCATCCCTTCCAGTCCCAGGTTGAGGATGCCGGAGCGTTCCGTGTAAATCTCCCCGACGGTGGCGTAGATCAACGAGGTACCGGCCCGCAGTGTGATGGCTAAAACCGAAGTGATCAACGCGATCATGGTTGCACCTCCGCAACCGGCGCCGCCTTCTCAGCGCGGATAATGCGCAGCCGGTATTCGGTGAAAAGGCCTCCCGCTAACATGGGGAAGAGGAGCATCCCCTGGAGCACTATCCCCACAGACGCGGGCAGCCCCATCATCATCTGCACCTGGTCGCCGCCCACCAACAGCGCGCCCATGAGAATCGCCACGAAAAGCACCGCGATGGGGTTAAGCTGCGCCAGCCACGCCACGATGATCGCCGTGTAGCCGTAGCCGAGGGAAAGCCCCTGCTGCAGGCGACGGGAAATGCCTGTCACCTCGCAGGCCCCCGCCAGGCCGCTCAACGCGCCGGAGAGCAACATCGCCCAGACGATGTGGCGGGCGATGTTGATGCCTAAGTAACGCGCCGCCGTCTGGTTCTCGCCGATGATCTTCAACTCGAAGCCCCAGCGGGTGCGGTTGAGGACAAACCAGAGGAGCGCCGCGGCAACGATGGCAAAGATCAGCCCTACGTGCGCCCGCGTGCCGCCTAAGCGGGGAAGCCAGGCAAACTGGGGGAATTGCACCGTGCCGGGGAAGCCATAGCCTTCCGGGTCGCGCCAGGGGCCGTAGTAAAGGTATTGGGAGAAGAGGATCGCCACATAGTTCAGCAACAAGGTGGTGAGCGTCTCATCCACGCCGAGCGTGGCCTTGAGTACCGCCGGCCCCCCGGCCCAGAGCGCGCCACCCACCACTCCCAGCAGCAACGCCACAGGCAACAGCAGCCACGGGGGGATCACGTCCGCGAGGAAGATGATCACCCAGGCCGCCGCCACCCCGCCCCACACCAGCTGCCCCTCCGCGCCGATGTTCCAGAAGCGCATCCTGAAAGCGATGGAAACCCCCAACCCCGTCAGCATCAGGGGAATCGCTTTCACCAACGTTTCCGAAAAATTATACCAGGAGCCGAACGCGCCGTGGGCCATCGCTGCGTAGGTCGTCAGCGGATTCACCTTAGAGGCCAGCAGCAAAACGGCTCCCAACAGTAGCGAAACAAAGAAGGATCCCACCGGCACCAGCACCAGGGCTTGCCGCGAGACCGACTGACGTTTTTCAAAGACGAAGCGCATCATCGCCTCCTCAAGCAATAGCCGGAGCGGACGCGAGCTCCGTCTGTCTGACTCCCGCCATCATCAACCCCAGGCTTTCAATGTCAGCCTCCTGGGCCGGACACACACCCATCACCGCTCCCTCGAACAACACCGCGATCTGGTCCGCAATAGTGAGCAATTCTTCCAGGTCTTCGGAGATCAGCAACACGCCCATCCCCTTATCCCGCTGCTCCAATAACATTTTGCGGACCGTCTCCGTGGCGCCCACATCTAACCCCCGGGAAGGGTACGCGGCCACCAACAGCCCTTCGCAGGCGCTGATCTCGCGGGCCAGGATGGCCTTCTGGATGTTGCCGCCGGAAAGAAATTTGATCCGGGTCTGCGGCGTGGGGGTGGCGATGCGGAAAGTTTCGATCAAACGCCGGGCGTATTTCAGGATGCGACGCGGGCGCAGCACACCCTTTTCGACCAGCGGTGCTTCGCGGTAGCCTTTCATCACCAGGTTGTCCGACACGGCCATATCCCCTACCACGCCCATGCCGATGCGATCCGCCGGGATGTGGCTGATGCCCGCCTTGATCATGGTCAGCGGCGAGCGATTCGTCTGCTCCTCACCCCGGACGAGCACCCGTCCTTGCCTGACCTTGCGCAGCCCGGTGACGACTTCCGTCAGCTCGCGCTGCCCATTGCCCGCCACGCCCGCGATCCCCAGGATCTCCCCGCCGTGGAGTGCTAAGGAGACGCCTCGCAGCGCAGGCAGCCCCTTATCGTCCTCAGCGTGGATGTCACGGAGCTCCAGCAGCGTCTCGCCGGGAGTGCCGGCTCGCTTTTCCAGGCGAAACAGCACCTCGCGCCCCACCATCAGACGGGCCAGCTCCTGTGGAGAGGTCTCGGCAGTTCTCTTGACCGCGACCAGCCGGCCGTGCTGCAACACGCGCACCCAATCGGAAAACTCCATCACTTCTTCCATTTTGTGGGTGATGAAGATAGCGGACTTCCCTTCAGCCATCATCACCTTGATCACGCCCGCCAGTTCGTGGGATTCCTGGGGTGTCAGCACGGCGGTAGGCTCATCTAAGATCAGTATCTCGGCACCCCGGTAGATGAGTTTGAGTATCTCCACGCGCTGCTGCTCGCCGACGCTCAACTGCCAGATGTAGGCCTGCGGGTCAACTTGCAGGCTGTAACGCGCCGACAGCTCGCGGATGCGCCGGCTTACGGCGTCCATATCCGGCACAAAGGGCAGAGCGCCGATGCCTAAGATGATGTTCTCGGCCACGGTCATGGTCTGCACCAGTTTGAAGTTCTGGTGTATCATGCCAATCCCCAACGCGGCCGCATCTTTGGGGGAATGGATATCCACCCGTTGGCCCCGGACGTAAATCTCCCCCTCATCGGGCCGGTAGAGTCCCACCAGGCAATTCATAAGGGTGCTCTTTCCCGCGCCGTTCTCGCCCAGCAGGGACAGTACCTCACCGGGGTAGAGTTCGAGATCCACGTGGTCGTTCGCCAGGATGCCGGGGAATTGCTTGACGATCCCGCGCATCTCCAGGATGGGGTTTTTGAGTGTATTCTCAGCTTCTGGTTCGTTCATTCGTTTTTTCTCATTAAGAGTTGAAGATTGCAAGTTGAAAGTTGAAGGTCGAAAGTTGAAAGTTACAAGTTGAAAGTTGCAAGTTAAAGAATGTGAATATCGTAGTAGCGACTGAAGTCGCTCTGAACGACTAAAGTCGTTACTACAAGTCATTTTCGTCCTTGGTGGTGTGTAAACACTCGTGACAACTTCTCAATAAATAGGGGTAAAACATCTGTTACCATTCCTTTTTATACAGAGTCGCTGAGAGGCAGAGCCGCAGAGCAAACCATAAAAACTCTGCGCCTTTGCGCCTCTGCGTTAAGAATGAGACTTGCTGCAGGAGAGCTGCTGCTTTGTGTACACAATTTGTGCTAGCAAGCACGGTCAGCGCAGTTTGGGGCAGAAGTCCCCAATGAGACCGGCCCGAGCGTAGTAGCGACTTCCGTCGCTAATTCATCGTTTCACATCAGGGGCGGAGCCGTAGCTCCGCCCCTTCTCGTCCAACGCTTTTACTGACCCACGGCGCCGATGACACCCTCGACGAACCAGTCCATGCCCAGCATATCGCCATCGCCCATGCACTGACCGGCAGCGATCTTCTCGTTGCCTTCTTGATCGTTGATCGGGCCACAGAAAACATCCTCACCGCCGAGAATCTTCTGCTTCGCGGCCTCAACCTTATCGCGGACGTCCTGCGGGACCCTGGGGCTGAAGTCGGCCAGCTGCACCACGCCTTCCTTCATGCCGCCCCAGTATTGGTGCGTCTCCCATTTCTCATCCAGCGCGTCCTGCACCGTCTGCACGTAGTAACTTCCCCAGTTCCAGATCGGGGAGGTAAGCACGGTATCGCCCACGAAGTTGCGCATGTCGGAGTCGTAGCCAATGCTCAACATCCCGCGCTCCTGCGCCGCCTTCTGCGGCTCGGTGGTATCCTGGTGCTGGGTGATGATGTCAGAGCCGGCATCCAGTAACGCCACCGCTGCCTCGCGCTCCTTCACGGGATCGAACCAGGTGTTCGTCCAAACGACGTGTACTTCAGCATCGGGGTTGACGGAACGCACGCCTAACGTGAAGGCATTGATCCCGCGCACGACCTCCGGGATGGGGAAGGCCGCCACGTAGCCGATGTTGTTATTCTGGGTCATGCTGCCCGCCACGATGCCGGAGAGATAGCGCGGCTGGTATATCCGCCCGAAGTAGGTGGACATATTGTCGGCGGTCTTGTAGCCGGAGCAGTGCTCGAACTTGACGTCAGGGAATTCCTGCGCGACCTCCAGCATCGGATCCATGTAGCCGAAGGATGTGGCGAAGATCATATCGTAGCCATCCTGAGCGTACTGGCGGATCACCCGTGCCGCATCCGGGCCTTCAGGCACATTCTCAATGTACGTGAGCTCCACCTGATCACCGAACTGCTCCTCGACCATTTTGCGACCCCGCTCGTGCTCGTAGGTCCAGCCCAGATCACCGGGAGGGCCAATGTACACGAGGGCAACCTTGTAGACATCAGGTTCGGGAGTGGCTTTCGGGCCACAGGCCGTGAGCAACAGGGCCAGGATCATCA
>JAUWHU010000131.1 GCA_030605705.1 Thermoflexia bacterium
CGGTGCTCCCCCCCATGTTGCCGTAGGTGATGGTGAATAAGACCACGTCGCCCTGGAGCACGACAGATGGCCCATCCTTGGAGATGCTTAGGCTGCGGACATTGGTGGCGCCCAGAGTCTCCGGCAGGTCGAACCAGGTCGTGTCGCCACCGGAAGACGTCCAGTTGTAGCCGTCATTAGGGCCGGCGCCGTCGGGGATGCGCTGAGGGGTGTTATTGTAGGTATGGCCGTTGAAGCCAATCTGGTCAAGTCGCACGCGACTGTCATTGAACAGGTAAGCCACGTCGGAACTCGTGAAATCAACGCCCGTGCTTCCCTCGGCGATCCAATCAACGGTCTCCTCGAGGAGCAGGAAGCCCCCTGCCGGCACGCTCAGGGTACCGGTCAGCACGGCCACGTCATCGCCGTCGCTGAGATACCAATCCGTGACGGTGATGGGGTTAGCAGTTGGGTTGTAGAGCTCTAGCTTGTCGTTTCCTGTTGCTGGAAACAGGTCAACCTCGTTGATTAGCACCGAGCCTCCCAGGTTGTTTCCTGCCACATCGTTGGCGCTACCGTTGGTAGGGGTCGGATCTAGGTTCCAGTCCAGGGCGTCATCATTGGAATTCTGGCCGTCCACAACCCGTGCGGTGGAGTACTGAGATGCACCAGAGGCGGAAGGCCCTATTGGAGCGCCACCTAGGTTGCCGTAGGTAACGCGGTTAATCTCCATATCGTTGTTGTCGCATAGGACAACTACGTCACCGGAGTTACTCAGGCCGAAGTTGTCACCAACGTCACCTGCGTTGATGACGAAGTAGTCCCCTGGGCCAAGGTCTACTGCCCCGATTGTGCTGGCTGGTGAACCACAGTCTGCGTCGTCCACGTACCAACCGGTCAGGGTGATCGTGATCGGGGTTGGGTTGTACAGTTCGACCCACTCGGTACCTTTGGCTGCGAACTCGTTGATCACCACCGGCTCTAAGACGTAGGTTCGGATGCGGGCGGTGGTCGGATCAGCGTAAAAAGCAACCGGCTGATTAGGGTAACTGGTAGTGAACGAAGCAGTCCCCGCATTGACCGACCGCCCACCGCTGTTCCCGCCAGAATCTGGTCCCAAGGCGTCCCAACTGCCGGTGAGCACGGCCTTATACTCGTGGGTGCCAGTTGTGGCGATTTGGGCGATGAGTTTGTAATCACTGCCCACGAGCGACATCGCGGTGGCCGTGTTGACTTCGTTCCACCCTTGCCAGTCGCCCACGGCGGTCCAGTTTGCGTGAGCGTCATCCGCGCTAACAATGTAGTGGACTGGCTCCCAGCCGTCGGTGTAGGTGTTGGTGTCAAGGGTGATCGTGGCGGTGTAGTCGTCGGAGTCGGCGAAGAACCAGGCGTTGCCGGATGCGGGATACCATTCTGATGCGCTGTCGTTGGCCTTGAACTCGTACTTCGCAATCGCGGTGACGTGAATCTGGACGGTGTAGATGCCATCTGCGGCCGCTGCGTCAGCGTGTGTACCATCATCGTACATCTGCACGCCGGCGGCCCAGCCGTCCCAACTGCCATTAACGTACCATGGTGGCCCCGCTGCCCGGACAGCCGACGGCGGTACCAGAAGTGCCGTCACCATCACGAGCAGTCCGGCACCCAGGGCAAGGGCCAGGCCGATGTGTGTAAGTTTTTTGCTTCTCATTAGTAAATCCTCCTATAGGAATTGGAATCTTGATCAGGTTGCACTTGCATCTTGCGATGGATGGTAGGGTTTCATGTGGTAATTTCTACTTTCTGCACCTCCTTTGTATGTTGTCCAGTTACTGTGTATCACCAGTGGCAGGTACACCCGTTGCCAGGCAAATGCCCAGGCGTACTCCGCCTGTAGCGGGTCGCCCCTGTCCATTTCCCTCAACCTCGTGGTCAGTTACACATAGCTCGAGGTGTGGTGTCTTGGCAAAGGGCACGGAGAACTCAGAGGTCCTTGCTTTTCCTTTGTGACTCTGTCTTTATTGTGTCACGCTGTGTGAATTTGTCAATCGTGGCGCGGAATCGTCGGCGAAAACTTGTCAAATTTTTGCGGTGTGGTATAATTTTTGACGTTGGTGAAGGCGCGGGTATAGTTCAGTGGTAGAACGTTTGCTTCCCAAGCAAAATGTCAAGGGTTCGAGTCCCTTTACCCGCTCACGTATGCCCGGCGAGGCCGTTGAATGGCCGACCGGGCTTTTTTTATTGGGAGACACCGAGGGGTCGGGACACTTTCCCCGCCCCCTGATTATAGGATTCTCCTACGAGATTTACGTTGTGCGGTCTGTCATCTGCCGATTTGCCATTTGCCATTTGCCATTTGCCATTTGCTGATTCGCAGCGGCGACTAATCCTCGCGGGTGACTCGTTCCTCAAAGTGGACGCCGACCGCTCCCAGCTCGGCCATCATCGGTTCGTAGATATCAGGCGTCACGGGGATCAGCACGCCTTTGCGGGTGATCTTATCCTCTAAGATCATGCGTGTGGCGATGGCCGCCGGCAGGCCGACGGTGCGCGCCATCGAGGTGTCGCCGTGGGGGATGCCGTAGTCCAGCATCGTCGAGGTGATGTGATCCGTGTGGTCGGGGTACTCAGCGGTGAATTCGTGCTGCATGACTAACATGTCGCGTTCGCCCTCCGCGTAGGACATCTTCCCCAACATGCGCGTGGTCAGTATGTCAATGGTACCGCCGTGTTGCAATGGCAGCGGGTCGTCACTGAACAGGCCCAGCCATGCCAGGTTGTCCAGGACAAATGAGTCTGGTTCCAGTCCCAGGTGCGTTGCCACCGCCTGTCGGAGATCGCCACAGCATGGTTTTGCCGTGCATCCGATGAGTTG
>JAUWHU010000252.1 GCA_030605705.1 Thermoflexia bacterium
AACACGGATTTTTCCTTGTTTTTTACAAAAATATCCGTGTACTCCGTGAAATCCGCGTCCAATAATCTCTGGGGAGGTCAGCATGGCGAAGAAACTTATCCTGGTGGATGGACATTCTCTGGCGTACCGGGCGTTTCACGCGCTGCCGGTGAATTTGCAGACCTCGCGGGGCGAACTGACCAACGCCGTCTACGGCTTTTCATCCATGCTCCTCAACGTCTTGCACAACGAGCAACCCGACTACGTGATTGTCACCTTCGATAAGGGGCCATCGTTCCGCGTGCGGGAGTATGCCGAGTACAAAGCCCATCGCGTGAAGATGCCCGCTGAAATGCGCGGCCAGATGCCCCGCATCCGACAGTTCGTGGAAGTTTTGGGTATCCCCAGCATGGAATTGGACGACTTCGAGGCCGATGATCTCCTGGGCACTCTCTCGCTGCAGGCCGCCGAGGCCGGCGTGGACGTGGTGATCGTCACCGGCGACCGGGACGCGCTGCAATTGGTGGATGACCGCGTGACCGTCCTCACGTCGGGGCGGCGTTTCTCCGACACCTTGCATTACACGCCGGAAGCAGTGCGCGCTAAATACGGCCTGGAACCGGCGCAGCTCATTGACCTCAAAGCGCTGATGGGCGATAAATCCGACAACATTCCCGGCGTCAGGGGGGTGGGGGAGAAGGGGGGCATTGCCATGCTCCAGCAATATGGCTCACTGGAAGCGATCTACGAGCATCTGGACGAACTCGCCACACGTTAAAAAAACGCGCTCGCCAAAGGCCGAGACGATGCTTTCTTGAGCCAACACCTGGGCCGTATCGTCCGCGACGCTCCCGTGACCCTCGAACTGGACGTAGCCGAGCGTTGGCAGCAGGCCGACCGTGGGCCGCTGGCCGCCTTTCTGCAGGAGATGGAGTTTCGCTCGTTGCTGCGACGCTTCCCCGATCTGTCCGGCTCGCGGGGCGCAGCGCGGGAGGCGGCCGGTGGACAGCTGTCGCTCTTCGGTGAGGAACCCGCCCGGCCCGCCACGACGGTAGCGCACTTGGGCAACTATCACTTGATAGGCGACGAGGCAGCGCTCGAGGTTCTGGTCGCCGCCCTGCGCTCCTCCTCTCCGCGTCCTTTAACCGTGGACACGGAAACCACCGGCGCCGATCCGGTGCGCGCCGAGTTGGTGGGCATCTCCTTGACCGGCCGTGAGGGTGAGGCGTGGTACATTCCCGCGCGCGCGCCTGCCGGTGAGCCGGTGTTATCGTTGGAAGCGATTCGGCGGCACCTGGGACCGCTCTTCGCCGATCCCGCCATCCCCAAGCAGGGGCACAACCTCAAGTACGATCTCAAAATCCTGCGCCGGGCCGGCTTGCCGTTGGAGGGACTATCTTTCGACACAATGCTCGCCGAGTGGGTCATCAACCCTGATTCCCCCAACCTGGGTCTTAAAAATCTGGCCTGGGCGCGGCTGGGCCTCCAGATGACCGAGATCAAAGAGCTCATCGGCAGCGGGCGAAACCAGAGGACTATGGCTGAGGTTCCGCTGGCGCAGGTGCTCCCTTATGCCGCAGCGGACGCCGACATGTCTCACCGGCTGGCGCAACAGCTCCGCCCGGAGTTGGAAGCGCACCAGCAGCTAGCGCTACTCCGCGATCTGGAGATGCCCTTGATCCCCGTGCTGGCTGATATGGAGCTACGGGGCGTGAAGCTTGATCTTCCCTATCTGCAGCGCCTTTCCACTGAACTGGCCGGACGGTTGGCGCGTTTGCAAGATGAGATTTACGACTTAGCGGGGGAGAAATTCAACGTCAACTCCACGCAACAACTTGCTAAGATTCTCTTCGTGAAGTTGCAGCTCTCAACGCGCGGGTTGCGCAAGACCAAATCCGGTCACTACTCCACCCGCGCCGAGGTGTTGGAGAAGTTGCGCGGGGCGCATCCTGTGGTGGAGCGTGTGCTGGCGTATCGCTCCTTAGCCAAACTCAAATCCACTTACGTGGACGCGCTGCCCGCGCTGGTGAACCCGGAGACGGGGCGTGTGCATACTTCGTATCATCAGGTCGGCACGGTGACGGGGCGGCTCTCCTCTTCGACCCCCAACCTGCAGAACATCCCCATCCGCACGGAGGAGGGGCGTCGTGTGCGGCGGGCGTTTATCGCCGAGGAAGGCTGGTTGCTCGTGGGCGCCGACTACTCGCAGGTGGAGTTGCGGGTGATGGCCCACGTCTCCGGCGACGAGGGGCTGATCGCGGCCTTCGAGCGCGGCGAGGACATTCACGCGACCACGGCGGCGGCGGTCTTTGGTGTACCGCTCTCGCAAGTGAGCTACGATATGCGTCGCATCGCCAAGGCGGTGAATTTTGGTCTCATCTACGGGCAGGGAGCCTACGGCCTTTCCGGGCAGATCGGCGTGAGTGTGGAAAAAGCGGAGGGATTCATCCGTCGCTACTTCGAGCGTTTCCCTCGCGTACACGAGACGATGCAGCACATTCAAGAGGAAGCGGCGCGGCAGGGATACGTGGAAACGTTGCTGCACCGGCGGCGTTACTTCCCGGAGCTGGCTCCAGAAAGCGGGACGTCCAATTCGCGGCGGCAGGCCGTGCTACGGATGGCGGTCAACACACCCATCCAGGGGACGGCAGCGGACCTCATCAATCTGGCGATGCTGCGCCTCCACGCTCGCCTGCGAGAGGAATCGCTGCGCGCTCGGATGATCCTTCAAGTGCATGACGAATTGGTGGTGGAAACTCCCAGGGAGGAGTTGGATACCGTGATCGCCCTCATCCGCGAGGCGATGGAGGGCGCGTTCGAACTGCGGGTTCCCCTCAAAGTGGATGTGGAGGTCGGCGAGAACTGGGAGGAGATGGAGTAGAGGGGAAACATCCCCTTTTTTAACGCCAAGTCGCCAGGACGCTAAGACGCCAGGAAACAAATTAAACTTTGTGCCCCTGCGCCTTTGCGCCCTTGCGTTAAAAAAAACGCCAAGACACCAAGACACCAAGACGCCAAGACGCCAAGACGCCAGGAAACAAATTAAACTTTGCGTCCCTGCGCCTTTGCGTCCTTGCGTTAAAAAAATGCCAAGAGGCAGAGCACAGAGAAAACTTTATACAACTGTGGGCACTACCTGCCCACACCTACGGTCTGTGGTGAGAATGACCTTTTCCGAGATGCCCATCTCGCGCGGATGCCGTTGGTTGTGGAATAGAATGTTAATGCCTGAGCCAAGAGACGTAGGCCTGCTCCGCGCGTAGCGCGTAGTGCTTGATGCGCAATGTTTCGCGCACTTGGTCCAACAATTTCGGCGGTGGAGACATACGACACTTCCTTTTTTGGCTCTCTGGGAATTGCCGTGGTAAGTGTCACGCGACGTAAGTTTTTCACCACAGATTACACGGATTTTCACGGATTTTTTACTTTTTTCCG
>JAUWHU010000192.1 GCA_030605705.1 Thermoflexia bacterium
ATCTTTGATTTCATTGAAGTCTTCTACAATCGCGTCCGACGTCATTCGGCCTTGGGCTATCTCAGTCCCTTGGCTTTTGAGCAAGTGTATCATGACACTTACCCTTAACTCAGTGTCCACCAAATCGGGGCAACCTCAGACAGGATGCCGGGGAGATGAGGCGAATGAAAAGTACATTGAAAAATGACCCTTCTACTCTCAAAAGCTCCCCGTCCCCGGGGGCGGGTTTGCCAGGATTTCTCTTGCCCCAATGAACCAGGTGCTTCTTGGCCTTAAAAGTGAATCACACCCCTCAGAAAGGGGCATTATCATCCTTTCAAGCCCGACGTGGCGATCCCTTCGGTGAATTGTTTCTGCGTTACCAGATAGATCAGCAGAACGGGCAGGATCGTGATGACCGCCCCGGCCATCTGCAAGTGTATGTGTGCTCCGGCTTCTTCTAAAAAGCTGCTCAAGCCGGCGGAGATGGGGCGCCAGTCGGGATTGTTGGTGACCAGCATGGGCCAGGCTAAAGCGTTCCACGAACCGATGAAGGTGAACAGGATTACCGTCATCAGAACCGCTTTGGAGAGGGGCAACACGATCTGGATAAGATAACGCACGTGACCGGCCCCATCAATCTGGGCCGAATCCCACAGGTCGCGGGGAATCTGGGCGAAAAACTGCCGCAACAGGAAAATGTTGAAGGCGCTGGCCATGAAAGGTATGGTCAAGGCCGGCCAGTTGTTGATCCAGGGGATGGGGCCGATGCGGCCCAGCCAGGTCACGGTGATGAAGTTGGGGACCCATATCACGGCCTCGGGTAGCATCATCGTGCTCAGCAACAACGTGAACAGGACGTTCTTGCCCGGGAACTCCATGTTAGCGAAGGCGTAGGCTGCCAGCGTGGAGAAGACCAGCTGGCCGGCAATCGTGATCAACGCGATCTGCGTACTGTTGACAAAATATTCGGAGAACTTAGCCTCTTTCCAGGCCTCGGCGTAGTTTCCCCATTGCAGCGCTCTGGGTACCAGCGCCCTGCTCGTGGCCTCACTCAGCGTCATGAACGAGGCACTCACCATCCAGAAAAACGGGACTACGGCGATCAACGTGCCCCCGATCAGGATAACGTAGGTGATAATGTGCCACGTATTCACCCGCCGCGATTGTTTTTGGACTTTGGATTTGTCTGGAATTGCAGATTGGTTAGCCATAGAACACCTTCTCACTTGCAATACGATTGTTGATCGCGGTCAGCATCAGCACTACGAACATCAGGATCAAGGCTAGCGCCGAGGCATATCCATAACGGGTATTGCGGTTGAATTCTACGAAGATCTTGATACTGGCGGTATCGGTCGTGCCCAGCGCCGCCCCACTACGCAAGACCCACACGTGGGTAAAGGCCTTGAAAGTGCCGATGACCGCGATCAGCGTCAGGTAATACGTCGTGGGTGAGAGCAGGGGGAGTGTGATGTGACGGAATTGCGCCCAACGCCCCCCACCATCTACGGCTGCTGCCTCGTATAACGAGCTGGATATTCCTCCCAGACCGGCCAGGAAGATGACGGTATCGTATCCTACGTAGGTCCAGATGTTGTAGATGATGATCACCATCAGAGCCAGGCTGGGGCCAGCAAGCAAAGTGGGGAGCTCAACGCCGGGGAGCAGCATTTGGAAAATGCGCCTCGGTTCATCTAACCACATCAGGGGCTGGCCTCCCAGAAAAGTGATGAGGTTATTGACGGGAGCCGAGACCCGGCTGGAAAAGAGCACCCGGAAGATACCGGCGGCCGCTACGGGATTCGTGACGTAGGGCAAGAAGTAGATCAGGCGGAAGAGCGACTTTCCCTTGAGCTCTTGGAAAAGCAGCGTGGCCAAGAAAAGCGAGATGCCTAGCTGGAACGGTACCGTGAAGAGGGAGTAATACACGGTTACTTGCAAGCCCTCCCACCAATCATCGTAGCCGGCGGAGATCACGCGGGGCAATTCGCCGATCAACACCCAGGCGCCGATCATCAGGGCGATCGCGGACAGGATACGGAAAACCATCCCCAGGGTGGAGTTCTGCTTGCCAGCACTGCCCCAGAGTCGCCAGGCGAAGAACAGCAGCACGAACCCCGCGCTGATGGTCACCATCTGGGACCAGATTTCCAGGGTCTCGCCATTTTCCAGAGCCTGGACATAAGCGTTCTGAATTTCGGTCCAGGTCAGCCATTCCAACAGCACCGCGCCGGCCAACAGCGCAAAGACGAAGATAAATGTGGTGTAGTAGGTTGCGTTTTGTGAGCTGCGCATCACGTAGCGGTTGACCAGGTAAGCCAGCACAGCGCCCGCGACCAAAACAATGAGCGCGGTGCGGAAGGCAGCCTGTACATCCGCGGCCCGCCACGCCTCCAGCAGCAGCTGGTTGAAAAGGCCCTGCGTGCGGTGCATTCCCTTGACTTGTTCGCCGATATCAAGAATTCTGGGCAATAAGGTGAATGCAAAACGCAGAAAGAGGCCGATGCCGGCGGCGCTGACCAGTGAGGGCAACAGCCAGGCCCACGGTTGTTCTCCCCGTTCTTTCGCTTTCTCCTTGATATCCAAGACGTTTTTCACCAGCAGGTAGGCAAAGAGAACTCCCAACCAGAAGAAAAGCAGGTAAGCCAAATTGTCAATGGCTTTGACGTAATGGGACAGGCCCACATACTTGCCGGGGATAATACGCCACTTGTGCAAGCTGACGTAGACGGAAAAAACCATGGGGAACAAACCAAAAGTACCGATGATGAGGAAGGCTGGAAACAGGAATAAATAAGCCGTTAAGCTTTCTTTAACCCGTCTCCAGGAATATCCCTTGAAAAGGGATCGTGGCAAACCAGTGACAGTTTTTTCAGCTAAGGCCATACGCTCCTCCGGGAAATTTGATGGGTTTCATAAATGATTCCCCTGAAAAAAGATATCTCACCACAGAGGACACGGAGAAGATTTGGTGTGTGGTTTAAGAAAAATCCACTTTACACCTTAAAAAGTTAATCTTTTCAAGGTCAAGTTTAAAGTCTCCGTGCTCTCTGTTTGTGGGCACTGCCTGCCCACACCTGCGGTCTGTGGTGAAATACTTAGTTTTTTCAGTAGACTCATACATCTTCACCGATAAAGACCAAGCCGTCACCTGCTTATTATAGACCGTATTTTACTATACCACAACATGCCCAGGTTGACCAATCACCCGCGCCATATCCTCGGACGTTAGACCATCCAAAGTACGTCCCCCCGGCCCGCGAAACATGACGCCCGGCAGCACCAGCACGCCTTCCGGTCCTGGCGCGCTCTCCGGCAAGGCAGCGAGCACGTCGCCAGCGGTGAGCAGGCCGGCGACGGTGATAGTTTCGCCCAAAGTCCGGTTGGCTACGGGCAATACCTCGGCCACGATGCCCGTCTCGCGGGTGAAGGCGGCAGCGTACTCCTGCAACAGCGGCGCGAAGAGTGTCCCCGTCACCCAGAGCTGGCGGATGCCGCCCAGCTCTGCCAGCGTTGAGTGCGTCACCGGCCAATCGTCCATGAAGCGGCGCACCAGGCCCACGCCATTCTCCACCAGGAAAGGCAATTGCCCATCGTAGGCCGCCAGCGGGGGGACCGGCCAGCCGGCTTGCAGATACCACTCATCAGTAGGGTAGACGAAACCCACCCCCAGCTCGGCGCGCAGGCGACGCTGCCACGTCAGGATTTGCTCCAGCACCGCCAGAGATTCGTCGCCGGTGTAAGGACGCAGGCCTGCCTGACACAGGCGCGTCAGTCCCACAGGTACCACACACAGGGAGCGCGCGCCGGGATAGAGCGCTGCCAGCTCGGAGATCGTCCGCTCCAGGTGCGCCCCATCGTTGCAACCCGGCACCAACACGGCTTGCGTATGCACTTCGATCCCCATGTCCGCCAGACGGTGCAGCTGCTCCATGATCCCGGCCGCCCGTGGATTGTGCAACAGGCCGGCGCGTACCTCCGGTTCCGTAGCGTGTACCGAGACGTAGAGCGGGCTGAGGTGTTGCGCCGCGATGCGTTCCCAAGCGGCTGTGTCGAGGTTGGTCAGGGTGATGTAATTCCCGTGAAGGAAGGAGAGCCGGTAATCGTCATCTTTAACATAGAGGGAGGCGCGCATCCCCGGTGGCATTTGGGAGACGAAACAAAAATCACAGGCGTTGCGACACACGTGCAGCGGCTCGTCGAAGAGCTCCGAGGCAAACTCCAATCCTAAGGGCTGCCCATAGCGCCGTTGGGCTGTGCGTTCCAGTCGTTTCCCGTCCCGCTCCACAAGAAAAGTGAGTTCCGGCTCCGAAGCGTACACCTGCACGTCAATCACGTCGCGCAAGGGGGAATCGTTGAGCGCCAGAAGACGGTCGCCGGGGCGTAAGCCGGCCCGCGCGGCCACGCTGCGCTGCTCGACTGCCGTGATCACAGCCGGATGGTGCATCGTCATGTCGCAATTATACCGGCGGGCAGGAGAGGGGCAAATGAAGAAATGATAAAAGAAGAAAATGACAAATGAGCAAATAGCAAATAGCAAATAGCAAATGTGCAAATGGCAAATGGGATTCTCCTGCAAAAAGTCTCATTCTTAACGCAGAGTCGCTGAGAGGCAAAGCCGCAGAGCAAACCTTATGAAACTCTGCGCCTCTGCGTTGATCTTAATCTTTTTTCAGAAGACTTAAATAGGTCAACTACAGAAAGACGCTGGGACGCCGAGACGCTGGAACGCTTGGACGCTATTTGCGACCTGTTTTGCTATTTTCACAAAACTATGGTAAGATGACTTCATACCATATCTCATTTAGCTGCGTGGAGGCAAACGATGGCAGAGGAAACCAAATCCAAGCGGTTTAATTTTTGGGGGGCTTTCAAAAATGTCGCCATCATCTTCTCGTTCACCGTCAACTTCATTCTGGTGCTGGTGCTATTGCTATCACCTGGCCCCATCTTCATGGCTAAGAATCAGATAGCTGAACCACTCTTGAACAAGTTAGATGCGGCTTTTATGGGGTTGGGAGAGACCGTGATCAGCCAGACGGTCCCTGTTAATACAACGATGCCTATCAGCTTCACGCTACTCTTAAAACAGGACACGAATGTCATCCTGGTGACACCGGTGCCATTGCAGGCACCGGCGACCTTCTACTTGCCGGGCGGCGGCGGAGCTATCAATGGGACGGTCAGTCTCAACCTCCCGACCGGCATGACGCTGCCCGTCAATTTGAACATGAACATTCCGGTGTCCAAAACCATCCCGGTGGTCATAGATGTGCCGGTGAGGCTTAACTTGAGCGAGGCGGGGATGCAGTCAGCCATT
This sequence comes from Thermoflexia bacterium, assembly GCA_030605705.1. GTDB lineage: Bacteria > Chloroflexota > Anaerolineae > B4-G1 > SLSP01 > JAUWHU01. The sequence goes on from JAUWHU010000192.1 coordinate 5,303, forward strand.
GATGAGTTACGCGCCGTTTTCAGCCCCATCAATGTCACACTGCAGAGCCTACCCGACTCTCCTGAAGAGATTCTGAATCCTCAATGAGCGAACGTCCTATTTGTAGTTACGAAGGCTCAGGTTACAGCACTGAGTTTTGGACGCCGGAGCGTGCCTACGAGGATGGTGTCGAGCGGGTGGCGTTGCGCGCCCTCCTCCCCCCTACCGGGCGCACCCTCCTGGAGATCGGGGCAGGGTTCGGACGGCTGGCGGATCTCTATGCGGGATACGAGACCGTCATCCTCTTCGATTACGCCAGCACCCAACTGGAGCAGGCCGTCGCGCGGCTGGGTGAGGGGGGGACAGAGGGCCAACCCCGCTACATCTTCGTGAAAGGCGATTTCTACCGCCTGCCTTTTGCTCCCGGTCTCTGCGACACCGTGACGCTGATCCGCACGCTTCATCACGCCGCCGACGCGCCCGCCGTGCTGCAAGGCGTAAGCGACGCTCTGGCCCCCGGCGGAGCCTTCGTGTTGGAGTTCGCCAACAAGCACAACCTCAAAGCTTTACTGCGCTATTTCCTGCGCCGCCAAAAGTGGTCTCCCTTCGATCTGGAGCCGGTGGAGTTCGTCGCGCTCAACTTCGATTTTCACCCGCGCTGGATCTGGCAGCAGCTGGCGCGGCTGGGCCTGCAACGTGAGGCGATTCGCACTGTCTCGCACTACCGCGCGGGCCTGCTCAAACGCATGGCGCCCACCTCCTGGCTGGTGCGTCTCGATGCGTTAGCCCAGCCCACCGGCGCGTTGTGGCAATGGAGCCCCAGTGTCTTCGTCCGCTCGCGCGCCCCGGCGGATAAACCCGCTGCTCTCGCCGGCGCGTTCTTCCGCTGCCCGGATTGCGGGGCGCTGCTCGGTTCACCGCCCCAGGCCGAGTTCCATTGCGTGGCCTGCGACAAAACCTGGCGCCGCGAGGGAGCCATTTACAATTTTCGTGAACCGGCATGAAGAGTGATTGGTGCGTTTCAGCGTCGCCGCGTCTCAGCATTTTAGCGACTGCCCGACCGTTCCCGTCTGTGCCGTGGAATCTACAACCTTCAAAGATGAGCGCTTGGGGTTGTCATTTTGGTTGGGGACACGGATTCTCACGGATAAACATGGATTTTTTTAGCAGTTTTTAATCCGTAAAATCCGTGTTTATCCGTGTCCTAACTGCTCAGGTCGCTGCTAAGCCAGCCCGATCTCCTTGCTACTTTCCCACAGCCCGTGGATGTTGCAGAAGGATAGCGCGTGCAACGTGCCCGGTTTATCAACCTTCAGTGACACGGTTGCTACCGGAGAGGCGAACACGTCGCCCTCGCCGTGGGCGCTGAACTCAAAGTACCCCACCTGATAGGGGAACTTGTTCCCTGCCGGCTGGAAGTAGAGCGTGATCCAGCTGATGTGGTGTTCGGCGGTGTTGGGGTGGGCGATTTCCTTCCCCACACTGACCTGTACCTCGAAGACCTCGCCCGCCTGCACCACATCGGGACACTCGA
>JAUWHU010000161.1 GCA_030605705.1 Thermoflexia bacterium
CCTAGTTTTTTCAGTAGACTCAGGTATGTTCTCCGACACAAAAACGCCCCCGTCCCTGGCCGGGACGAGAGCGTGACTCCCGTGGTACCACCCCGCTTGCCCTCTGTCATCCAGAGAGCTCTTAGTCCCACAGCCTTCTCAGGCGATGGGCTGCCCCGATAACGCCGGGCGGGCGGAGCCGTCTACTTGGTCGGATAGTCTCCCTGTTCAACGGTCGGCTCAAGGGTGAACTTCGGTGGGTTTGTACCGGCTGAGGCTCTCAGTCCACGGCCCCAGCTCCCTGTCGGCTTCCCTCCACGTACTTTTCCCCGTCACAGCCTTTAATGAGTGCTATTATCCCCAGGTGGGGCGAATTGTCAAGTGGCGAGCAGTGGCGGAGTGGTGGGTATCATCTCAATATTCCGGGGCAATTTTTACCACAGAGACACGGAGGATACAGAGTTTTCTTATTTTTTCTCCGTGTTCTCTGTGTCTCTGTGGTGAGAATGACAGATGACTGAATGTTTCTCCCTACATCAGATTCCCAGGGCCTCGCGGGCCTCTTCCTCCATCATTTCGGGCTTCCACATCTCCTTGCCCATTTCCATTTGCACGGTCTTATCCGTGACCTCGGACGCGCGATCCTGCACCTGTTTCATGATGAAAGAGGCCATCGGGCACATAGGCGAGGTGAGGATGATCGTGATCTTCACCACATCATCTTGCACTTCGATGTCACGGATCAGTCCCAACGAGACTACGTCCAACCCGATCTCAAAGTCAATCACGTCCCGTAGCGCTGTACGGATTTTATCTGCTTCACTGTGCATGGTATCCCTCCCGATTTAGATTTTTCAACTTGTGCAATTAACCTTTGGAGATGAGTGCTTTGGTTTGTCATCTTGGTTTGGGACACGGATTCTCACGGATAAACACGGATTTTTAGCAGTTTTTTGTCCGTGAAATCCGTGTTGATCCGCGTCCTACTCTGCTAACTGCACAGGTCAAGACTTTTCCCTCACGCCCCTGTCACGGCCGGGGGAGCTGTACTCACCAGCATAGCATATTTCAGAGGGGGGGCAACCCGCCGGCGGAGACGTTGCAGATTGCTGTATTTGTAGTATTCTTCAACGAGACTCCATAGCGCAGCAAAGCCGCGAATGAGCAAATGACAAATGACAAACCATGATTCTCGCGGACGTAGCCCTGGGCATCTGCAGCCGCACAGGACGACGCAAATCTTGTGGGGCAAATCTATGTAATGGAAATGAGGAGAATATATGAGCAAGGTACGAGTAGCCATCATTGGAGTAGGCAATTGCGCTTCATCCCTGGTTCAGGGAGTACACTACTACCGAAACGCCAGCGGGGATGAGTTTATCCCGGGCTTGATGCACGTCAACCTGGGAGATTATCACGTGGGCGACATCGAGTTCTCGGCTGCCTTTGACATCAACCAGAGCAAAGTGGGGAAAGACCTGGCCGAGGCCATCTTCAGCCCGCCGAACAACACCAACCGCTTCGCTGAGGCGCCACTGCTGGGGGTGCAAGTCGAACGAGGAATGACTCACGATGGGCTGGGGCACTATTTGCACCAGGCAATCACCGAGGCTCCCGGCGAGCCGGCCGACGTCGCCGGTATTTTGCGTGATACCGGCACGGACGTGGTGGTCAACTTTCTGCCGGTGGGCAGCGAGGCGGCTACCAGGTGGTACGTGGAGCAGATTCTCGACGCCGGCTGCGCTTTAGTCAATTGCATCCCGGTTTTCACCGCGCGGGAGGCTTATTGGCAGCAACGTTTCGAGGAACGCGGGCTGCCCATCATCGGCGATGACATCAAGAGTCAGGTGGGAGCCACTATCGTCCATCGAGTGTTGACCAGACTTTTCCGTGACCGGGGAGTGAAAATAGAACGTACTTACCAGCTTAATTTCGGCGGCAACATGGATTTTTACAACATGTTGGAGCGCGAACGGCTGGAATCTAAAAAGATATCTAAGACTCGCGCCGTGACCAGCATGTTGGATTATGATTTGGGTGAGGATAATATTCACGTTGGGCCGAGCGACTATGTTCCCTGGTTGGCTGACCGTAAGTGGTGCCACATTCGTATCGAGGGGCGCACTTTCGGCGACCTGCCCCTCAATCTGGAGATGAAGCTGGAGGTTTGGGATTCGCCCAACTCTGCCGGCGTGGTGATAGATGCCGTGCGCTGCGCCAAGATCGCCCTCGACCGGGGCCTGAAAGGTGCGCTGACCGGCCCCTCGGCCTACTTCATGAAATCGCCCCCTGTCCAATACCCTGACGATCAGGCGCGGGATATGGTGGAGGACTTCCTGCGGGGTGACGAGAAGGTCACTTGATCCCACGATAAAAGCCCAAGAGAAAACATCAGATGAAATCTAAAACCGCTGTAGATGTTATGCTGCTCGGTCACTTTTCTAAGGACCGGCTGGTCATTGACGATGAAGTTGAGATTTGCCCTGGAGGCTCAATCTACTACGGCAGTATCCCCTTGCGTCACCTGGGACTCAGCGTCGCCGTTGTGACCCGCCTGCATCCTGACGACTTCCCGTTTCTCGACGAGTTGAGAGAGGAGGGCGTGCAGGTCTTTGGTCGCCCCGCGCCCGCGACTTCCAGCGTCGCCAACATCTACCGTTCCGCCGACATGGAGCGCCGCATCTGCAAGCTGCAAAGTTTCGCCGGCCCCTTCCAGAAAGCGGACCTCCCCGATCTGACGGCGCTGGTCTACTTAGTTGTGCCCATCATCGCTGGCGAGGTGGATCTGGAGCTGTTGCAGTGGGTGGCGCAGCGCGGCCCGGTGGGCCTCGACGTCCAGGGCTTCGTCCGCGTCCCGCAGCGAGGAGAACTCGTGTTTCATCCGTGGCCCGACATGGCCGAGGGGTTGGCGTGCGTGACCTATCTCAAGGTGGATCGCGCCGAGGCGGAACTGCTCACCGGCAAAAGCGACTTGCGAGCGGCGGCCCGCGAACTGGCCGCCTACGGCCCCCGCGAGGTCCTCGTCACCCAATCGTCGGGCGTCACCGTCTATGCCGAGGGCAAGCTCTACACAGCGCCTTTCACACCCCGCTCGCTGGCCGGCCGTACCGGTCGAGGCGATACCTGCTTCGCCGCCTACGTGGGCCGGCGACTGAGCG
>JAUWHU010000366.1 GCA_030605705.1 Thermoflexia bacterium
ATAAAAACAGTAAGCTTTTGGACACGGATATCACGGATTAACACGGATTTTTCCTTAGTTTTTTACAAAAATATCCGTGTTGATCCGCGAAAATCCGTGTCCAATTTCTGGTTTCATTATTCGGGAACAATTCTATTGGAAATAAGTGAGAAGTCAGGGTATAATGATGTGGAGGCGACCCTTGTGGTCGTCCGAATCACGGCGATGAATCGCCTACTACAAACCGGGTTATTTTTGCAGTGGACTACGCGGCAGACAAAAGAGGAGGTGCGCTGTGGAAGGTTTTCCCTTTGAATTAGTCCTGGCCCTCGCGCTCATCGTCATCATTGGTTTGAGTACCTGGCTGGCGATGGCCCTCAATCGCCGCGACGAGCCGTCTGACACTTCCCCTTCTGACGTGCTCCGTGTCCGGCTGAACGAAGAGGGGCTTTGGGAAGTGCTTGTCTATGACGTGCCGTACCGCACTCTCGACGCCGTCCCGGACGCAGCGGCGCAACAGCGAGTCGTGGACGCGCTCAAAATCTTGGGGGCGTTTAGCCGGGGTCATCTCCAAAAACGTCGCTCCCCCGCGACGCCAGCCGTTTCGCCGCCGGCCGGTGAGGAGCTCAAGATACGGCCCTCCCTGGGCATGCCAGAGGGGGAAATGCTCAAGCTCTCTGCCGCGCCGCCGGCCTTCATGCCGCGCATTGACCTGGCGAAGGAAATCGGCGGGATTCTGGAGGAATTGCAGGCCCGTGACCCTTCCCTGGCGCAACGCTCCATCCACCTGCGGAACGTGCCCGGCGGCGGCGTGTTGTTCATTGTGGATGGCGTCACGTATACCGCCAGGGATGAAATCCCCGATCTGGAAGTTCAGGCGCTCATCCGCGCCGCCACGCAAGAATGGGAACGCCGTTGAGAATTTAACGCGCCGTGGTGGAGGTTTCCAGAGGTAGCTGAGGGCGCTTAGATGCAACATCCGCGCCGCGACGCAAGAGTGGGAACACCGGTGAGAATTGAGCGATGTAGCCGCGATTTCCATATTGCGCCGCCCCGTTGTCATTCCGAGCCAGGGCGACGCGCAGCGCGCGGAGCGGTTTAAGAAAATTACACTTCACACGTCAAAAAATTAATTTTCTCAAGGTCAAATTTAAAAATCTCTGTGCTCTCTGTGTCCTCTGTGGTGAAATTCTTAGTTTTTTTCAGTAGACTCAATATAAGGAGATTCAATAATGAACAAGCTGTACCGATTGTTGTCCGTAGCCATTTTGTTGACTTTGGCCGCTTATGCACTTTTCGCGCTCGACACACCGGCAGCTTATGCTGTGGGAGGAGACATCACGGAAGATACCACCTGGGAACTTACCAGTAGCCCCTACATCGTCACCAGCAACGTGGTAGTGAAGGACGGCGCCACGTTGACCATTGAGCCTGGCGTGGAAGTCAGGTTTGACGACGGGGTTTATCTCCGGATGGGTTACTCGACGGGAAGCGGGCAATTGGTCGCTAGAGGAACCATCACCAACCCCATTACCTTCACTTCGAATACCGGTACCAGCCCCGGATTGTGGGGCTATATCCGCTTCGCCGACAACAGTGTAGATGCCACCTACGACGCATACGGGAATTACACCGGCGGCTCCATCCTGCAACACACGGTCATCGAATACGCCGGTGAGGACAGCGGCAACTTCGGCGCGTTGCAGATTTACGACTCGGCCCCCTTTGTAGACCAGACCACGATCCGGAGCAACGCCAGCCGTGGCGTGTACATCTCTGGCGGCTCGCCGAAACTCAGCGACAACATCATCATCAACAACACGGCTTCCGGCAACAAGCACGGCGGGGGTGTGCTTATTTCTCGTGGATCAGCTACCCTGGCTCACAATAACATCAGCGGCAACTCGGCCGGTAACTGCGGCGGTGGCGTTGGTATCTCGGTTCCCGATACAGTCACGATCACTCACAACACCATCATCGGCAATTCGGCTAAATATGATGGCGGCGGCATTTATCTCCACCATACTGGTGATGGGGCAGTCACAATCAGTGACAATATCGTCGTCGGCAATTCAACCACCTCTCATCAAAATGGGGGAGGCGGCGTCTTTGCCGACCTTTATTATTTCGCACAGGCAACGCTGACTCGTAACGTCGTCGCCGAAAACTCTACCGTCGAAAATGCCGGAGGTATCCTTATCAAGTCGGGCAGTGGCAGCACAAACGCAACGGTGGAGAACAATAGCCTGGTTCGCAACACGGCCAAGAGTAGCGCGGCCGGCCACTGGGTAAATGCGGGGGGCAGTTTCAGCAGCAATACCCTGGTGGACAACGTGGCGGACGGAGGGGATCCCTTGCAGGCAGTCTACGTCTTGGGTCATCCTTTGTTCAATGACAACAATATCTACCGCAACAATGGATACGCGCTCAATAACGGCAACCTGGAGGGCAGCCCCGATCTCGATGCCACCGACAACTGGTGGGGCACGGCCGACGATGCCGCTATTCAAACCCTGATACGCGACGGGAACGGTAACACCTATTGGGGCCTGGTGAACTATTCCCCTTACCGCGCGGTACACAACACGGCAGCTCCCATTTCGCCCCCCATCAACGTCTT
>JAUWHU010000122.1 GCA_030605705.1 Thermoflexia bacterium
GTCGAAGGCGCGCCCGCGCCCGTCCCCACCGAGGGGGCCAGCCTGGAACGGTTGCCCGGCTCTGAGGAGGGCAACGGCAGCGACGGCGACAACAACGCCGGCGATTTCGCGCTCAACGCTGTACCCAATCCCCAGAATAGCGGCAGCCCCCCCACCCCGCTGCCGGAACGCCGGCTCGTTCTCTCTGTCACGCTGCCGGAGAGCATTGAACCGGGCAGCGAGTTGGCCTACGAGGTGAGCGTCCAAAACCTGACGGGCGACACGCTCCAGGGGCTGCGCGTCTCCTTGCCGCTGCCGCCGGAATACACCGTCGTCTCCTTGCCAGATAACGTGGGGGCAGCGGGCGACCGCCTCACCTGGCGGCTGGCCGAACTGGGCGACGGCGCGACGGAGACCGTCGCCATCGCGCTCCAGGCCCCCTGGACCTACGCTACCTGCGTGGTCGGCGGCGCGTACATCGAGTCCACCGACTGGCCGCTGCGCGCCTATGGGCCGCTGCAGCGCGTCGCCATCGAGGGCGGTTTCATCCCCATCGCCGCCGCCCGCACGTTGGAAGGGAAAAATGTCACGGTTGAGGGCGTCGCCACGATGTACACCGGCGGTTTCTACGCCGGCGGCGGGGGGACCAAATTCTACCTCGAGGACGAGACCGGCGGCATCCAGGTCTACTGTCCCGGCGGCGAGGGCGTGGTGGACGTCGCCATCGGCGACCGCGTCCGCGTGAGCGGCGAGATCGAGCTCTACCGCAACGCCGTGGAAATCATCCCCGGAACTTACGCCACAGATGTCGAGATGTTGGAGGCGGCGGGAGAACCCGCGCTGCCCACCCTGGCGATCTCGGACTTGGGCGAGGACAAGAGCCTGCTGGGGCGCGCGGGCGAATTCTCAGGAACCATCACCCGCATCCAGGAGTTCGACTTCAGCTACGAGCTGGACCTGGCCGGCGACGAGGGCTACACCGCCCTGCTCTACGTCGAAAAAGAGACCGGCGTCAACGTCGAGCCGTTGGAAGTGGGGAAGATGTACCGCATCAGCGGCGTCATCGAGATTTACGTGAACCAGTGGCAGGTCAAGCCCCGTCGCCAGGAGGATTTCGTGGAAATCTTCCCGCCGGAGCTGCTGCTGGAGATGATGGCGCAAAACAGCGTCCTGCCCGGCGATGTGCTCACCTACACGCTCACGGCGGCCAATCACACCGGGGAGCAATTGACCCACGTGCGTATCTCCGCCACATTGCCGGAAGATGGCCTCGCCGGGGCAGAAGCACTGGACGGCGGCGTCCTGGAAGACGGCCAGGTCAGCTGGGGACTCGACGAACTGGCGCCGGCGGGCGGCAGCGCGACCGTGCGGGTCGTCGTCCAGGTCGCCGAGGACGCGCAGGAACAATTAGTCTCCGGGGCGGCTACCGCGACCGCCGACCAGTGGCCCGACCCGGTCACTACGGAGCCGTGGACGACCTTCGTGGGCAGCGGCGTCCCCCTCTGGGCCATTCAGGGGGCGGGGATGGAGTCGCCTTACGTCCGCAGCACGGCGAGCACCGAGGGCCTCGTCACGGGCGTCTTCCCCGAACTGGGGGGCTTCTGGATACAGTCGCCGGAGCCGGACGACAATCCCGCCACCTCCGAGGGGCTGTTCGTGCTCACGGAAAACACCTTCACGACGCCGGAGGAACTCGCCGCAGCCGTAGTCCAGGGCGACCGGGTGGTGGTGCAGGGCAAAATCCGCGAAAAGTCCGGCCAGACGCTGCTGGACCTACAGACGCCTGAAGACCTCATCGTCGTCAGTGTGCATAATTTGCCGCCGGAGGCGGTGGCCCTGGACCCGCCGGAGGATGCAGCCGAGGCGGAGACCTACTACGAGGCGTTGGAAGGCATGTTAGTACGGCTCGGCGAACCCGCCGTGGCCGTCGCGCCCACCAGCAAATACGGCGAGACCGTCCTGGTGCTGCAAAAATGGGACGTCGCGCGCGTGATGCGCGGCGATCCCACCGGCAGGTTCATTTTCGTGGATGACGGCTCAACGGCCACCCACACCGACCGCTCCACCCAGCCCTACGCCATGCAAACGGGAGATGTGGTAACGGATGTCGTCGGCCCGCTGGCCTATACCTACGAGAATTACAAGATACAGCCCGTCATCACGCTCACGATACTCACGGAAGAGAGTCCCTTGCCCGCGCTGGAACCAGCCGAGCCAGCAGCCTTCAGCATCGCCACCTTCAACGCCGAAAACCTCTTTGACTTCAAGGATCCCAATCCCGCCGACCCGCCCAAACCCAGCGTGGGGGAATACAAGCACAAGCTGGCGAAAACGGCAGACGCGATCGTGGCGATGGGGCTACCGACCATCGTCGGCCTGCAAGAGATCGAGAACGTTGAGGTGCTGCAAGACCTGGCGGAACAGAACGCCCTCGCCGCCTACGACTACCGGCCGGTGCTCATCGAGGGCACCGACAGCCGGGGCATTGACGTGGGCTACTTAGTGCGCGGCGACCGGGCCACGATCGAGGGCGCGGCAGCCTATCCCGCGCCCGGCGGTCTTACCAGCCGCCCGCCGCTGCTCATCACCGTCACCACGCACCTGGAGTCCGGCGACCGGACGGTTTACGTCCTCAACAACCACTTCACCTCCATGAGTGGCGGCGAGGAGGCGACGGAACCCCGCCGCAACGAGCAGGCCGCGTGGAACGTCAC